>JAIRSB010000087.1 GCA_031255655.1 Spirochaetaceae bacterium
ACGAACGCCGGAGGCGATATTACAAGTTTCAGGCTGAAAGAGCACGGAGACGGCGCGGATTATGTCGATATGATACTCAGCGGCACAAAAGAAGCCCACGCCTTTACGATAGCGTTCGGGGGCAGAAACGCAGTCCCTTTGAACTCGTTTTTCAACAGCAGGCGTATTTCCGACATGGTTGTCGAGTATTACCGCGATTTTTCGGTGAACGGAGAAGTTTTTCGCCTAACCAAGCGTTACAGCTTTGAACCGAACGAGTATATGTTCCAGCTTGAGATAAGCATCGACGGGGGTAATTCCATCCCCCCTCTGAACTTTGCTTCCTCCGGCGAAACACCCGCCGCATATACACTGGCGTTCGGGCCGCAGATAGGTCCTGGATTTGATAAACTTGACGGGAACTACGATTACCGGCGATATCTGAGCTTTTCAAACGGAAAACTGAAAAATGAAAAAAACACACCCAATCAGGATACGATTGTTTCAGGTCACGTATTGTGGGCGGCGATCACGGGCAAGTATTTCGCACTCATCGCGGTACCTGACGCGGCGGCGTACAACATTGCTTTCGCGTCGCGTCCCGCCGAGCCGGGTATTGAGACCGCCTCGCGCCTATTCATCACGCGACCGCCGCTTTCAGCCTCCCGCAACACAGATACCTTCCGTTTCTATCTAGGCCCGAAAACCCAGAAGGCCTTAGCGGTTTATGACAACGGAAACAACAGTTTCGGGTATACCGACCTACGCCTTGAACAGGCGGCGAACGCCGGCGGTTTTTGGGGGATTTTGAATCCGCTGGAATTATTGCTGAAATGGCTGTTGAACCTGTTTTATCACCTAATTCCGAATTACGGCGTGGCGATAATTCTGGTAATCCTGCTCGTAAAAATCGCGCTGTTTCCGCTGACTAAAAAAGGATCGGAAGCTACTTTGCGTATGCAGACGATGGCGCCGAAAATTAAGGAAATTCAAGCGAAATACAAGGATAATCCGCAGAAGATGAATACCGAGCTTGCAGGGCTTTACAAAAAAGAAGGCTACAGCCCGCTTTCCGGCTGCCTGCCTATGCTGATTCAACTGCCAATATTCCTTGCTATGTACAATCTTTTTAGCAATCATTTTGAACTGCGCGGCGCGATGTTTATTCCCGGATGGATACCTGACCTTTCCGTGCCGGAGACGGTTTTTAATTTCGCACCTTTTAAAATACCTTTGCTTGGCTGGAGCGATATACGTCTTTTACCGTTTATCTATGTCGGCTCCCAGCTTTTGTACGGCAAAGTTACGCAGACGCCGGATCAGGCAAATAACCCACAGATGAAGATGATGCTGTACGCTATGCCGCTGGTGTTCTTTTTCGTATTGTACAATGTTCCGTCTGGATTATTGGTTTACTGGATAATGTCTAACATTTTGACGATGCTTCAGCAGCTTGTGATAAACAAACTTATGGCGGGAAAAAGGGCGGCCCTCGCTGCGGCGCAGCCAGAGAAAAAAGTCATAGTTCCGCCCAAGAAAAAAAAGAAACGTTAAGCATATACCCAAACGGCGCGTTAAGCGGCGGGCGGTCTATCATAAGGAGTAAATATGGTAAAAGAATTCGAGGGGCGGACAGAAAAGGAAGCCATCGACAAGGCGGCGTTAGAGCTTGGCCTTGGACGGGATTGTTTCGATGTGGAAATTATTGAGACACAGCGCGGTGGACTGTTCAAAAAGGGATTCGTGAAGATTCGCGTTCATACCAGCGATACCGCGGGCGCGAATTCCACGCAATACGTTAAAAATAACGGGAATGAAGCGGCAAGCGGCAAGCGGGTTAAGGAAGAGGCGGAACCTGTCCTGCCGGATGAAAATTTTGAGAAAGCAATAATAGAATATTTGGATAAAATCATCAGTTTGATGGGAATGGATGGGAAAACGAGCGTGCTTTTTCGAGAAAAGCATAAAATAGGATTTAACATTACTTCATCGGACTCATCGTTCATTATCGGGAAAAAAGGCAAGACTTTGGACGCGCTTCAATTGATTGTGTCAATCTACGCCGCGAAGTTAGGGGGCGGGGATATACGAGTAATTCTTGACAGCGAAAATTATCGTGTGCGCCGCGAGGAAAGCCTTGTGCGCTTGGCGTACACCATCGCCGGACGTGTCCGCGAAAACCGTGCCTCAATATTGCTTGAACCCATGAACCCGTTCGACCGCCGTCTTATTCACACAACTCTGAACGATGTCAACGATATTGATACAAAGAGCGAAGGACAGGGTTTATACAAACGAGTACGTATTTTTTATAAGGGAGGCAGACGCTAAAAGAGCGTTGTTTACTTCGGGGCGTATCGGCACCGCTTGAATATCAATTTATGAACAGTCTAGCAATTGAATTAAACGAAATTTTGAAAGATACCGCGGTGGGACGTATGCTGTCTGGTTTTGGAAAACGTATATATTTCCCGCACGGTATAATAGCGCAGAGCGCGGAAGCCAAAAAGTCGGCGCGAACAGCTAACGGCACGATAGGTATGGCGTATTCAGGCGGAAAACCGATGTTGCTGCCAGCTCTTAAACGCTGCCTGCCGGACTTTGAGGATGAGGAAATCGTGGCTTACGCTCCTACCGCCGGTAATGAGAAAGTACGCGAACTATGGAAAAAACTGCTTTTGCAAAAGAATCCTTCGCTGAATCCGGCTCATATATCGCTTCCGGTTGTTACTCCGGGCATTACGGCAAGCATCTCATACACGGCGGAGCTTTTTTTAGACCCGGGACAGACTATTTTGTCCGCGTACCCCGCGTGGGATAATTACGCCTTGATTTTTGAAGAGCGTGTAGGAGCCGTTATGCGCGGCGTTTCATTCTTTGACAGCGCGGGCTGCCTCGACATACCGAAAATAAGGGAGGCGGTGCAGGAAGAAGCCCGGAAAGGCAGTGTCCGCGTCATTCTAAACTTCCCGAACAATCCTGCCGGTTATTCGCCAAACGAGACCGAAGCAAGAGCCATTGCCCAATGCTTGTATGAGGCGGCTGAAAGCGGTGCGGATGTGCTGGCCATCTGTGACGACGCATATTTCGGTTTCTTTTACGAGGACGACATCTATAAGGAGTCGATTTTCAGCCTTCTGTCAGGACTGCACGAGCGCGTACTCGCCGTAAAAACCGACGGCCCCACCAAAGAGGATTACAATTGGGGGCTTAGGCTCGCGATGGTAACAATCGGTTCGAAGGGTCTGCAAAGCAGGCATTTTGACGCGCTGGTAACTAAATTTATGGGAACCATACGTTCTTCCGTCTCTTGCTCAAACACTTTAGCTCAATCCATGTTCCTTAAAACCTGCGCCGACGAGTCTACATCCGCGCAGAAGACCGTCTTTTTTGACATCATGAAAGAACGTTACAATGAGGTAAAAAAAATCGTGCGGGCGCACAAGTATCATCCGCGTCTTACGCCTATGCCTTTCAACTCTGGATATTTCATGTCTATGCGCTGTAACGGGATAGACGCGGGCCGGCTGCGCCGTGAACTGCTGGAAAAATATGGAATAGGCGTAATCGCCTTTGGCGGCGAATACATCCGCGTCGCGTTTTCCGCCATAGAAAAAGAGCTTTTGCCGGAAGTTTTTACAGCTATTTACGAAGCGGCTCTGAATATTCCTTCCTCGTCATAATACGCCATGCACAGGGCTTTTGACCTTAGCGCTAGAAAAAAACTGCGCTGCGGTTTTACGACCGGCTCATGTGCGGCGGCGGCGGCAAAGGGGGCGGCGGCAGCCTTGCTGTTGGGCGAGGACGCGGAGAGTGCTTGCGTCGTTGACACGCCTGCCGGGAAACGCTTCGAGCCGCGTCTTTACGATGTTGTCGTATCTGACGACAGTGCAAGCTGTGCCGTAGAAAAAGATGGCGGGGACGACCCGGACGTAACTTCCGGTTGTCTTGTTTACGCGCTTGTCAGGAAGCGTCGGGAACAGGGCTTTGTCATAGACGGCGGCGAAGGGGTGGGGCGGGTAACTTTTCCCGGTCTGGACCAGCCGCCGGGTGCGGCGGCGATAAACAGTGTTCCACGCCGCATGATAGCTGACGCGTTGCGCGAAATCCGCGAAACCGCAGGTTTCGCGGATGGCCTGTCCGTAAGCATATCGATACCAGATGGTGAAAAACTCGCGGCACGTACTTTTAACAGAAGGCTGGGCATTGTAGGCGGGCTTTCCATACTTGGCACAACGGGTATAGTAGAGCCTATGAGCGAAGCCGCATTTTGTGATTCTATTAAATCGGAACTTTCCATGTTGCGGGCATTGGGATATGACGCGCTTACATTGACGCCGGGAAACATTGGTCTTGATTTTCTTGCGCGGCATTATCCGTCCGCCCGTCCTGTAAAATGCGCGAATTTCATAGGCGAAAGCATCTGTCTCGCCGCGGAAGCCGGTTTTGACCATGTATTGATTGCCGGACACATCGGGAAGCTGATAAAACTGGTAACCGGAAATTTCAACACTCACTCAAGATACGGGGACGCGAGGCAGTTTGTTTTCGCTTCATTTGCTGCTATACACGGTGCGAACGGCGCTTTGACGGCGGAATTGCTACGATGCGCGGCAAGCGAAGCCGCGATAGATATTTTGCTGGACGCGGGTATGTGGGAGCCTGTACTCAAAGAAATTCTTGCAGGAACTCGTCGGCAGTTAGATGAATTTTGCACCCGGCGGCTTTATAAACTGCACTGCGAGGCTCTGTTTTTCTCGTCAAAACATGGCTTTTTGGGTAAGGCTTAAAGAAACGCGGTCTTGTCCACCCGCCGCCGCCTCAAAAATTACAGCAGTTTACGCAATATTTCGTCATTTCCGCGCCAGTCACGCGAGGTTTTAACGCGTAAGTCGAGTTTGACGTTCCAGTCAAAAATTTTTTTCAGGCTTCTCAGCGCGGCAAGCCGTATATCGCGAATCATCATCCCGCCTTTTCCGACTATCATGCCTTTCTGCGATTCGCGCTCTACCATGATGAATGCGCGTACCCACAGGGTCTGTCTGCCCTTTTCGCCGTGCAGTTCGATGTCCGCTATATCGACGTATATCGAGTGTGGTAGTTCCTGACGCAGACGGTTAATCGCCTTTTCACGGATAATTTCGGCAACGCGAAAGCTGGTTTCCTGGTCTGTATAGCAGTCTTCATCATAAAACGCATCGCCCTCTGGGGCCATGCGGAATAGGCAGGCGAGCAATGGTTCAAGCCCTTCTTTTCGCAGTGCGGAGACTTTAAACACGCGCTCTTCCGGTAGACTCGGCAGCAAGGTTTTAAGCGAGGCGGCAGTCTCAGTGCTTTCGTACGCATCCGTCTTATTGATGACGGCAACGGTTTTTTGGCTTATATTTTCGGGTTTGCGGGACAATACTTCCATGACGGCTGTCTCTTCCGGCCCTGCCGGACGGGAAGCGTCCAGAACGTACATAACGAGACCAGCTTCGTCCAGCGTTCTAAGCGTGGTATTCAGCAGGCGAAGGTTTAGTTTTTTACCGGAAATGTGCATACCGGGCGTGTCGATAAACACGAGTTGGCCTTCCGGTCTATTCACAATGCCGCGGATGCTGTTTCGTGTTGTCTGAGGTACGGAGCTGACAATGGCTACTTTTGCGCCGCATAATCGGTTCAGCAATGTGGATTTTCCAACAGATGGCCGGCCTATTACCGCGACAAACGCGCTTTTTTTGTCTATGTTCGCCGCGGTGGTTTCGGTGAGCTTCGTTTCGTTCATCGACGGTTCATCAGCTTGAAATTTTTATTTTAACGCCGTCTTGTTCGTCTTCTTCTTTTTTCGGAATGCTTATTATTAGCAGTCCATTTTTATAAACCGCATTCGTTTTTTCACGGGTGTATTTATCCGTGGGGACGTAATATTTTTGTTTTTCAATGTTATCGAGGCGTAAAGTCTTTTTTATGTAATGTGTTTCTTCTGTCTCGCCGCTGTTTTGCTCTTCGCAGTTTTTTAGCGCGGCGCGGTAAACCGCGGACAATACCATGTATTCGCCCTGAAAGGTCAAATTGATGTCTTCTTCGTAAAAACCTGCCAGTCCAAATTCAAAAACAATGCTGCCCGCACCGTCCTCAGTAGTGTAGATGTTTACCGGAGGCCAGTCATAATCGCTGTCTCCATCGTTCCTACCGCAAACGCCGCTGTCGCCATATCCGCGTTCTTGGGCATATTTGGAAAGCTCGCTTTGAAATTTCTTAGCAGCATTCGAAATATCATAAAAAATATCGCTGAAATCACCGTACATAGGATAATTATAACCGCGAGATCCAAGTGTGTCAAAGGCATCGCGTGAAGGCAGTGAAGATGTAACTCACAGAGCGGATTCGAAACGGCGTTTCAGCGTATTTCTGAAATAATTTTGAATAGAGAGCTGTCGATGAATCAATGTATTATAACACTCAAAATTATTGTCAGTGTAAAAGCAATTATAGTGTATTGCATTAATGAATATCAAGTTTTTCGTAGGAACATCCGACGGCGTCAATATGGCATATAGTGCGGATTACCGAAAAGTGGCGATTGCTTTCAAGCAAGCCGGACACACATTCAAGGAACTGGGAGAGGTGTTCAAAATAACTCCCCGGACTTATTATCAGTGGATTGAAATACTGGAAACAAGCGGCAGCGTCAAGATAGAAATCAAGCGGACACGCGCGATACCCAAAGGCACAACGGTTATAATGGATAACGCCTTATTTCACCTGCCCAAAAAGCTTAAAAATCTATGCCGGTGTCACGGCATGAGGCTGCTGTTTTGCCTACGTATTCGCCTGACTATAACCCGATTGAAAAATCCTGGGCAAATATAAAATGCGCTTTAATGATATTAAATCACATTATAACCCCTATATCAATACATCCGCATATATGCCGTTTCAACACTGTTAAACGGCATATATGCGCACTAGTTGACACCATACGCTACGGCGATTTACTATTTTTGTAGATTGTTTGTAGAGGGTATTTCATGGGTGTCTACGTGCGCGAAAAGAACGGCCGCTTGTATCTCGATATTTACACAAACGGAAAACGGACATGGGAAGCGCTTCATTTAACCTTAACACATGACCGGGCACAAAATAAAGAGATGCGGAAACTTGCGGAAGTCTGCCGCGCAAAAAAGGAAATGCGGCTTGTTTCCGGCGAATGGAATATAAAAGACAGCGAGGCGGGACGCATAAGCATAGCCGAATATGCCGCAAAAATCGCCGCCATGCCTAACCGCAGCGAGGTGATAGCGGCGTGCGCGAAAAAATTAGAAAGCTACGCGGGCGGCCGGACGCAGACGGGCGCAATATCTGCGGCATGGATAAAAGACTTTCAAGACTACCTGAAAACAAATACGGGCTTGGCTCTCTCATCTGCGGCAGCGTACTCAAACGCTTTAAGAGCAATTCTCAATCAAGCCGTAAAAGACAACATCCTAATCAAAAATCCCGCCACCGGCGTGTCAAACCTGAAAGCCCCGGAAAAGAGCGTCTCATTTTTGACAACGCCGGAAATGCGCGCCCTGTTCTCTTGCGCTGATAATCCTAAACGAGCGGAAACAGCAAAGGCGTTTTTTTTCGGCTGCTACACCGGACTAAGAATATCGGACTTACGCACTCTTGAATGGGGTCAAATCAACAAATCCCCTCTTCAAATAATAAAACGGCAGAAGAAGACAAAAAGCGAGGTCTGCATTCCGCTTTCCGCAACCGCATGGGCGTTAATAAACGATGAAAAAGAGCATAGAGAAGATGAAAATATCTTTAAGCTGCCGTCCGAAACCGCCACTTATATTATTCTGGAAAAATGGGCTAAAGACGCGGACATTAAAAAGAACCTGACATGGCACATGGCGCGAAAAACATTTGCTACGCAGAGCCTTGACCACGGGGCGGAAATATACACTGTGGCCAAACTGCTTGGGCACAGAGGACTAAATCAAGTCGCAAGATATGCGGAAGCCACCGATAAACTGAAACGCGCCGCCGTTGATAGACTCCCCGTTTTATCATCTGATTAACATCCACGCTGCGCCGCCTGCCAAAAACAGAAAAAAAATTAAAAAAGTGATTACGAG
>JAIRSB010000094.1 GCA_031255655.1 Spirochaetaceae bacterium
CGATGGCCCTCTGTAGATGTATTAAAGTTGTTCAGAAATTTCAGTTTCTAAACAACAACTACTAAAAAATGATTTGTTTGACAACCAACCGGATTGTCAAACAAATCAATTGTATAGACGCTAAATAACTTGGTCAATTACAGGCATGGCGGACGTTAAAGCGCGATGGAAAACTCCCCCGCCTCTCCGTCTGACTCATTTTCGCACGTTTCATGCACATATAGATTTATTTCTTGGATATGATACAATTTGGGACAACACAAACTTCGTAAAAAAAGGATTATCATGCCAAAATATCCATTTGAGACAATAGAACCGAAATGGCAGCGTTACTGGGACGAACATAAAAGTTTCCGCGCCGCGGAAGACCCCGCCACGCCGAAAGAAAAACGCCGTTATGTGCTGGACATGTTCCCGTACCCATCGGCACAAGGACTGCATGTCGGACACCCGGAAGGCTACACCGCCACAGACATATATTGCCGCTACCTCCGCGCCAAAGGCTTTAACGTACTGCACCCAATGGGCTTCGACGCCTTCGGACTACCCGCCGAGAACTACGCAATAAAAACCGGACAACATCCGGCGAAAACAACGGCGGATAACATCAAACACTTTCGCGCACAGATAAAGAAATTCGGCTTCTCCTACGATTGGGAACGGGAAGTGGACACATCCAGCCCGGAATACTACCGCTGGACGCAGTGGATATTCCTCAAATTATACGAAAAAGGACTGGCCTATGAAGCGGAAAGCCCGATAAACTGGTGCCCATCCTGCAAAACCGGCCTTGCCAACGAGGAAGTAAAAGACGGCGAGTGCGAAAGATGCCGGACAAAAGTAACACGTAAACGCATACGGCAATGGATGCTGCGAATCACCGCGTATGCCGGACGGCTTCTGGAAGACCTGGATGCGCTGGACTGGCCGGAGCCGGTCAAACTCATGCAACGCAACTGGATAGGCCGGAGCGAAGGCGCGGACGTAACATTCAGCATCGAAGGCGTTGACGATAAACTTGTGATATACACAACCCGCCCGGACACCCTATTCGGCGCGACTTACATGGTAATTGCGCCGGAACACCCGCTCGCGGCCAAAATCACGAGCGTGGCCATGCGCCCCGCAGTAAACGAGTACATCGAAAAAGCGGCCCGAAAAAGCGACCTTGAGCGCACAGGGCTTGCGAAAGAGAAAACTGGCGTTTTTACAGGCGCTTACGCGATAAATCCGGTAAACAACGCCAAAATCCCCATCTGGATAGCGGATTATGTCCTAATCTCCTACGGCACAGGCGCGATAATGGCAGTCCCCGCCCACGACGAGCGCGACTGGGACTTTGCCAAAAAGTTCGATTTGCCAATCGTACAGGTCGTCGGGGATAAAGACTGCGCCGCCTGCGTCAGCGCCCCCGCTTCCTGCGTAACTAACGACGGATACTGCGTAAACTCCGGCCAGTTCAACGGACTAGCAACCGCCGAAGCCAAAACAAAAATCACAGCTTGGCTGGAAGAGCGCGGACTGGGCAAGAAAACCATAAACTACAAACTACGCGACTGGGTATTCAGCCGGCAGCGTTACTGGGGCGAACCCATACCGCTGGTTCACTGTGAGAAATGCGGCGTCGTTCCGCTGCCGGAGGACAGCCTGCCGCTGCTGCTGCCGGACGTAAAATCCTACGAGCCAAGCGGAACAGGCGAATCCCCGCTTGCCAAGATTACGGAATGGGTGAATACAAGCTGCCCGCGCTGCGGCGGCCCGGCAAAACGCGAGACAAACACCATGCCGCAATGGGCCGGCTCGTGCTGGTATTACATGCGCTACCTCGACCCGCGCAACGACAAAACATTCGCCGGACGGGACAAAACCGACTACTGGCTGCCCGTCGACCTATACGTCGGCGGCACGGAACACGCCGTCCTCCACCTGCTTTACAGCCGCTTCTGGCACAAAGTTCTGTTCGATATGGGACTAGTAAACACGGCGGAACCGTTTCAGCGTCTGGTAAATCAAGGCATGATACTGGGCGAGGACAACCAAAAGATGAGCAAAAGCCGCGGTAACGTGATAAATCCCGACGAGATTATCGCGCAGTACGGGGCGGACGCGGCGCGGGTTTACGAAATGTTTATGGGACCGCTAGAAGTCAGCAAGCCGTGGATGACAGCCGGACTTGTCGGGGTAAGCCGCTTTTTGGACAGGATTTGGAGCATACATGAAAAGACCGTAAAAACCGGAGAAGCAGACAGCGGCGTTACGCGCCTGCTGCACAAAACGATAAAAAAAGTGAGCGCCGACACGGAAACCTTGAATTTCAACACGGCAATAAGCCAGATGATGATATACTCGGCGGAACTGGCGAAGCTGCCTTCCGTGCCGCAGCCACTTTGGGAACCGCTGGTCATAATGCTTGCCGCCTACGCGCCGCATTTGGGTGAGGAGCTTTGGGAAAAACTGGGGCACACTGAATCCGTGTCATCCGCCGCGTGGCCCTCTTTTGACGAGACACTCGCCGCCGATGACGAGCTTACAATAGTCATTCAGATAAACGGCAAAATACGGGATAAGTTTTCCGCGGCGGCAGGGACTCCGAAAGAAGAACTGGAAAGAACGGCGCTTTCTTCACCCGTCGCGCGAAAATGGCTGGAAAGCCAGTCCATCGTTAAAGTAATCGCCGTTCCCGACAAACTGGTAAACATCGTGATAAAGCCGTCCGCCTCCTAGCCGCCCGCGCGCTAGCAGCCAGCTGCTAGCGCGCGTTTCCCGATGTCGCTCCTGACATATTTGTTTTCAAAGTGAATGTTTTCCATGGCGCGGTAAGCGTCCCGCAAAGCCAGTTCAAGGGAAGGCGCGCAGGCGCTCACGCAAAGCACACGCCCGCCTGAGCTTACAAGCGCGCCGCCTTCCTGTTTCACGCCGGCGCAGTACACCTCGACATTTTGGGCGGCGCGGACGGCATCTATGCCGTCAATGCGAAAGCCCTTTTTGTATGACGCGGGATAGCCTTCGGAGGCGGCCACGACGCAAGCCGCCGCCCCGCCCTTAAAACGCGCCATCCCCTCGTCAAGCGCGCCATCCGTGCAAGCCAACATAATCGAAAGGAGGTCGCCCTCCAGCAGCGGCAGCGCCGTCTGCGCTTCAGGGTCTCCGAAACGGCAGTTGTACTCGATGACTTTAGGCCCCGCCGCCGTCAGCATTAGTCCGAAATACAGGCATCCCTTAAACGGCGCGGCTTCTTTCCGCACCGCCTCGACTGTCGGTATGAATATGGTTTTCATGCAGATTTCAGCGATTTCCGGCGTATAAAACGGGTTGGGCGCGATGCAGCCCATGCCTCCGGTATTCGGGCCCTCGTCGTTGTCCCGCGCTCGCTTGTGGTCCATGCAGCTTATCATGGGAACGATGGTGTTCCCGTCGCAGAACGAAAGCACACTGACCTCCGGGCCTGTCAGGTATTCTTCTATAACTATGCGCTCGCCGCTTGTGCCGAACAGCTTTTCGTCCATGGCGGCGCGGATGGCGGCTTCGGCTTCTTGGAGGCTCAGGCAGATGGTTACGCCCTTTCCAAGCGCAAGGCCGTCTGCCTTCACGACCAGCGCTTCTTTGCCGGAAGCAAAGTATTCCCGCGTGTAGCACAGCGCGTCTTGGCTTTCGGTGAACGTGTGATAGTCCGCCGTTGGGATGTTGTATTTTTGCATCAGGTTTTTGGCGAAAATCTTGCTTGCTTCAAGGCGGGCGGCGGATTTCACCGGCCCGAAGGCGCGAATGCCTGCCGCCTTCAGCGCGTCTACCATGCCGAGCGCGAGCGGGTCGTCCGGAGTTACCACTACGTAATCGATTTTCGCATCTTTGCAGTATTGGACGACTGCCGGAATGTCCGTAATGTCGATGGCGGCACACGGCACGTCCTGCGCGATGCCTCCGTTTCCGGGTATGGCGGTTACGGATGCGGCGCGGGGGCTGTCTTTTAGCTTTCTGATAATCGCGTGTTCGCGCCCGCCCGCGCCAATTACCGCTATTTTTAGTTGTTTTTCCATAATGCCAAAATACTAGCGGACTTTCCCGCGCCCGGCAAGTTGCCCAACGCGCCTGCGGCGCGTTGGGCATTGACACTAGGTGCGGTGGCGCGGGTCACGCTTAGGCAACAGCAGCGCGCCTGCGGCGCGCTGCTGTTGCGGCTTATTCAAACTTGAATTTTGGGTAGCCGTCTGTTGGAATGGAACTGAAATCCCATTGAGTGCCTTCCTCTCTGAAGCCAAGGGCTTTCCATGTCTCCACAGACTTAACATCGTTCAGCGTTTTCGGTGCACCATCTTTATCGTTCGCACTGCCGGTATCAGGACGTGCCTTGATATCATTAGCAGTACCAGTCGCCGAAGCTCCGTATTCCATGCTGGCAAGCGCGTAGTTGTTTTTAATGCTAGCACTGCGACCGTCGCCGTATATTTCGCCAATAACGCGGCCGGCTTTTTCCTTTTGTCCTATGGCCGCTACTTTGCCGTTAACGGCAGCCGAGTTTGAAACTTTTGAATTCGTGTTATCGTTGCTGTACAAACCTATCAAACCGCCGGCGCCTTTGGGCCACGATTTGTCATCAGTGCCGGTATTTTTTATTTCTATATCCATCGCGGAATAGCAGTTTTCAACAA
>JAIRSB010000150.1 GCA_031255655.1 Spirochaetaceae bacterium
TTAGTTTCCTTAAAGTAGTTTTCAGGCGGGCGGAACTCGTTTTTCTCCATGTCAACCAGACCGGGCGCAATCTCGCGCAATTTTTTCCAGGCCTGCGTTGAAACCGAGTAGGCCGGACAAACCAGGGTATTATGAGCGAGGAGGGCAAGGGTCTCCTTCCTGCCGTTGCCAATGTCCAAAAGCAGCGCGTAGTTTTCTTTCCAGTCAGCCGCTCGAAATATTTTATTTCTGGGCGTAAGAGTCTCTACAACTTTTTCTACGAATTGATCGGATGCCACTTGATCGGATGCCACTTGATCGGATGCCACGTCGGTTCTAAGGTCGCGCAGTTCAAGAGGACCGCCTTCTTCCGAATCCCAACGGCAAAGCGTTCGCAGCGCAAGCAGAGCGATAATACCGGCCCACTGTTTGTATACGCTTGTGTGCAAGGCTCCAAATGCCGGATTAGTCAAGGCGAGTTCCTGGGTGATGAAAATGGACCATGGCGAGGGAATCTGTATATCGCGCACTCCTGACACCCCATTGCCGTTATTGGAAGAACCTGACACCCCATTGCCGTTACCGGAAGAACCTGACACCCCATTGCCGTTATCGGAAGAACCGGCAAGAAACTCTTCTAAGATGCCCCGAAGCGCCGTTGTTTTCGATTTTGTCCAGAGAGAGTCGGCTTTCGCGTTAATATGAGCGGATGAGAGGACCGGCAAATAGTCGATCCAGGATTCGTTCGTTTCTTCCGAGATAACCACGCCTGCCGATTCCAGTATTGCGGCGCGCAAGGTGCCAAATAACGCTACAAAGCCTTTACCCTTTTCCGGCTTCTCCCGGCATAAATCCGCATATATCTCCTCGGATTTTTTACCTTTATCACCTTTGCCGTCAAAAACAAGGGATTCAAAATGGGGGATTGCGTCGCCGCTGCCTGCGCCGGTATAAAGCTTTTTAGTCTCGATTGGATCTCCGTCGCCGGTAAAGAAAAGCCGGACGCGCGTATCAGGTTCCCAGTTCTTTTTCCAGTCAACCTTTTCGTTGGGATCCTTAATCTTTTTGTGTATAGCGAAAAACCACTGAACAAAATCCTCCGTATAACTGTGTATTAATTTATATAGCGGCTCCACGCCCTTTTTTTCAAGCAGCGCAGCTTTGTATTTAAACGGCCATGTTCCGGCGCTTTTTACCCGGTGGTTGTCTCCTTCTTTTCCGAATTCATGGAAGAGTACCTTGTTGTAGAAGAGGCATATCTTCATAAAGCATTTCAAATCATCCGGAAGTTTGGGATCGATTCCCCCTACCATTTTCCATGTGTTGCCAAACGCCGTCTTTTGTTCATTACCTTTTATCCGGATATGCACTTTTTCGCGCTTGGCGGTACGGATGATCGCAGCACCGTTATAGCTGTCGCTGTCCCGCGCAAAGTCAACAAGCGCGCTCGCCGCAAAGAATTCCATAACATGAGGCTTGTTTTCCTGATCCTTCCCGCCGCCATGCTTATCTTCCATAGAAAAATTGTCTTCGGGCTCACCTATAATGTATACCGCATCAGGCTTTTCATCCGCGTTAGGGTTATTGTAGTATTGGCCATGGTAATAATGGAGAGCGGATCGGGCTTTGGGAGAAAATGTCCTCGCATCCGGGGCCTTGTCATCCTTACCCTTCGTTAAAAAATACGGGGTACACATCAAAACGGCGTATTTGAGCGATGCGTTGACCTCCCTCCTTATTTGCGCCAATTTCTGAAGCAAAACCGGAATCGCGCTGGCGCCGGTTCCCCCGAAAAGAGAGCCCATAACGACAACCAGGTTGTTTCCCTCTCTTAAGCCGGTATCGGCGGTATTAGAATCTCCCTCACAGAATTTGCGCCAGCCGGGGTCGTTTTCCAGCACGTCGTTGACAATGAGCGTACCGACCGACGGGAGGCCGACAAAGCCCTCGTCAAAGGTCATCTCGATGTCGGGCTCCGTAAAAAGAAAACGGCTGAACCGGTCGGTACCGGACATACCGGCCAGGTTGACTTCCGGAAGCTTAAAAGCATTTTTGATGCTTTCTTTCCCTGCCTTAAAGAGGTCTATGTCCTTGAATTTTATAATGGGAACAAGGCCGAGCGGATTGTTGGCGCCTTCAACAACAGCCTGATAAAAATCGCCGTAGTGGTCCACAACCTTTCCGCTTTCTCTACGGCTTCCGTTTGATGTGTCGGCGTCAATCGCCACAACGCGGATCTTGTCAATTTTTGTAGTGTTTCCCAAAACATTACCGAATACGCCGGAAGCTACAAGGTGGACACTGGCGTTGATTAGTTTCGCGCCGGTGCCGCCGACTCCGATTATATGCAGTGTTGTTTTATTCACCGTCACATCTGCTGCCATTTATCTGCCTCCGTCATTGTAACTCTTTGGTGTAGAACCAAAAAGCGTTTTTGTATGATTCAGTAACGAACCTCGACCCAACGAGGAACGGCCCGAAGAAGCCAACCGCGCCCAACGCCAAGAGTTTGCCGAACGTTGCAAAATCCGGATAAGAGGTGAATCTCATACAGAGCGCAGGCAGTACCAAAACCAGTATAAGGTTAAAACCAAAACCCGCGAGAAACTCTTGTCTTTTCTCTTTCTCGTTTGCCGATCCCAGGCAGGGAACGATTAAAAGCATGATGAGATTTAACACAAACGAAATTATCATGCCGATGCCGAAGATTTTGGCGCCGGTATGGTATTTCAATACCTTAACGTATTTGAGACCTAGAACATCTACCCATTCATTTTCGACTTCATTGCTAACGGAACCATCCGATGTTTCGCTGTTCTCCGATCCGCCGCCGGGCATCAACCAGTCCTCCGGATCCAGAACTAACCAGTAGAACATAAAAACCATGACAGGAATCAGCACAATACACAGACCAACCCGCTTTGAATCTATAACATTTTTTAGAAACATAGATTTCTCCATCACTCACCCCTTTACAAGATAAAATTCCGCGGTATACCCGCCCGCCTCGGTGTATTCGCGTAAAATGTTTTCGTAAATCAAACGCAGGTTCAGCACCTTTACAGGCGAATATTTTTGTTCTACGCTTGTCTTGAGATCCGTGACAGTACCGGCGTTCAGAAAATTCACCCAGTCGGGCACGATATTGAAGCGGACGCGATAGACCCCATTGGACAGATTCCTGCTGTTGATTACAATCGGCAGATAATTGAAACCTTTGTCATCTGTAGCCGCAGGCGTACTGAAGTTCCCGGTGTTTGCTGAATTGAATGGGGGTGACAGCTTTCCCCTCTCTGTCTTCCCAGCGGACAAACGTTCCTGGGACAAAAATTCAATGCTTGTGTCTCGTATCTCGGGTACGGAACCGGAATATTCCTCCCTCTTGGGAGTTATGTAGACATACCGCGCATTGACGTCTTTCTTCATTATCCTATACGCCTCCGCGTCGGCGGAATTCGGCACGTATATCTTCTTCCCGCCTTTCAGCGTTTCTTGCCATACCTGTATGGCTTTCGGGGTGTTGTTGAGATTGATATTGACTGCCGAGCCTGCCCTTGCAAACTGTTTTTCATTCCCGGCCGGTTTGTTCGCAGACCGCCTTTTGTCCGTTGCGCCGGCGCTCGCTCTAAACCCCGCGTTTAAAAGAAAAATGGCCCTATCAAAATGGACAGCCGGATTCGCAGCCGCCAACTGGGTGGAAAGAATTTTACAGTAATCTTGCAGCGCGTTACCCGGGCCTATGATAAAAAAGAAAACGGTAGACTCTCCATTGTCCACGTCAATGGGGTTCTCGTTGGGGTCCGGCGTAAAATCGGAAATATGTCCGTTATACGCGGATTTTACCGCAAAAAGCGCCCCGGCTAAACCGTTCTGAAAGGCATACCTGAACAACCTGTAAAAACTTTCGTTGAAACCGTTCTGTTCATAAAGGTCGGAAACAATAAAATTTATCGTTTCGTGAGGATTCTCCTGATTCGTTATGTAGTCAAGCACGGCGGAAAATGGATACCTGTCCCCGGCGTTGTTGCGGACAAGTTCGCGCGTTCTGTCCCACGAAGGGTTATAGCTGGAAGTGATCGTATAGACCCCGTTGATATACCGCCCGCCCGCGTAAAATTCGCGTTTTCTAACTTCTTCCCGCATTTTTCTCGTATCGTTTAGTATCCGGTATATACCGATTTCGCCGAATTCGTAGAAACCGGGCTCGGCAATTTCTCCGCTTTCGACAAGAGCGATGTCCAGCGCCTGGTTGTAGCCTGTCGGGCTAGCGACATCTCCAACAAAGCCGCTGACGGAGTTCGTCCTGTCGAAAAAGAAGTTGATTGTCCGCAATTCCGGATCCTCCGGCTTTGACTCACTCTTTTCCGCGACGGCTATATAGCACGGCTTTACCGAACATCCGGCCGGCAAAAGCGAAAGATATATCATGAGAAAACCTAACGCTGCCTTCAGGCGCCGCGCTCCATGCGAATTCTGAAAGGTATAGCCATAGGGCTTACGAATATCGGTCACCATCAACTACAATCTCCTTGATATGCAACACTAATTGAATTGCCGTTAGACACCGCCGCCGCATACATCCGCCGGAGCGGCGGCGCCTTACTATAAGACGCTCGCTTAGCCAAAAGGCGTCCGCAAATTTCGCTGATTTCACGAAGTAATCGAAGTTTAGTACCCGGAATTCTGCGTTAACCGATGAACTCCCTGAATTACAGTATTTTATCCGGATAGGTATGTCAACTGTCGTGCCGCGCAGGGCCGGCGCATATAAGCGGTATACTTGGCATGGTTTTTCGGGAGGGAGCCATGAAAGAAGAACAATCACCGCCACTGATGCCTCTGATGGCCTATTTTTCGGTCATACGGGACCCCCGGATAGAGCGGAACAAGCTGTATCCCTTACATGAAGTTATCGTCATTACCATTTTAGCGGTCATAGCCATGGCCC
>JAIRSB010000191.1 GCA_031255655.1 Spirochaetaceae bacterium
CAAACTTTCAAACAAGAAGACAATATTGACAGAGATTAAAATTTTTAAGAACGGGCTTCTCAGGTAAACGCTGTCGTAGGAAATAGAGCAGAGGAGCAGCCTTTTATAGTAGCAGCAACATATCACCCCTGTTGTGTAAAATACCTCGCTACGCGGGGTGGGGGGCTTTGCCACTAGCGTCGTTTTTAGATTACTTTTTCAGACGCTGCTCAAGATAGCTTTTGAGATCGTTAACGTCGCTGGAGTGAAAAAGCGCTTCTTGATAGGTAATCCTCTTTTCCAGATACAAATCGCCAAGGCTTTGGTTCATGGTCATCATCCCTGCTTTTTGGTTCGTCTGCATTACATGCGAAAGTTGCTCAATTTTCTTATCTCTGATGATAGAGCGCACCGCGGGCGTGGCTAAAAGCACTTCTGCGCATAAAACGCGGCCCTTATTATCTGCGCGTTGTAAAAGTTGCTGTGATATTACCGCTTCCAATACGAAAGAAAGCTGCGCCCTTACCTGTTCTTGCTGATTGGGAGGGAACATATCAATAATGCGGTTTATGGTTTGTATGGTGTCGCTTGTGTGCAGTGTGCCAAATACCAAGTGGCCGGTTTCGGCGGCGTTTAGGGCTTGCTGGGTTGTCTCCAAGTCACGCATTTCTCCAATCAGGATTACATCCGGATCCTGTCTGAGTACGTATCTTAAGGCGGAAGCAAAGTCTTTCGTATCCTGGCCTACTTCGCGCTGGTTTATAATGCTTCTTTTATGATCGTGTATAAATTCTATAGGGTCTTCCACGGTCATAATATGATAGCCGTAATTTTCATTAATAAAGTTTATCATACTGGCAAGCGAGGTTGATTTACCGGAACCTGTGGGGCCTGTGACGAGCACAAGCCCCTTGTTTAGATGCATTAAATTATCAACCGCTAAAGGCAGGCTTAACTGTCTGAAGGTTTTGAAATCAAACGGAATAGATCTTATAGCCACTCCGACGTGGCCTTTTTGGCGGTAAATGTTCACCCTCATACGGCCTAAGGATTTTAAGGAAAAAGCGAAATCCAGTTCGTTGGTAGATTCAAAGCGCTGCTTCTGATCGTCGCTCATGATTGAATAAATGAGAGCCTGCGTTCTTTCCGGAGTGAGGGCTTCAAATGGGGTGGCAAAGAGGTTGCCGTCTATACGCAGTACAGGCGGTACGCCTACCGTTAAGTGCAAATCCGATGCGTTCTTCTCTTTCATTAGCTGAAACAACTCATCCATTAGTACCATAAAAACTCCTCGTTTACTTAGAAAGTAAATTCAATGTAATATTATTTGTGCCAATCATTTGTCCAGTCTTAACATTTATTCTGAATTGATATAAAATGGGCTCTTTTCTGGGTTGCGGTAAAGCGCGGAAATCCACTATATAAGTATCTCCAAACAGCAGATTGGCGGACCACGTGGCCGAGTAATAGCCGCTGTAGGTTTGGCTAAAGTACTGCTCTATTGTGCCGCGTCGGTCGTCAAGTTTAAAGTTTTTCACCATTCTTTCGGCTGTAAGTCTTTCGCTTTCGTCGTGGTGTTCTACTATGGCGCCGTCTTGTATGGTAAGGTTAGAGCTACGCGCCATATCAGGCGATAGGGAAGTTGCCGGCATTTCAGACGTTTGCACAGCCGCTGCCGCCCCGCTGCGGATACTTGAAACAGTGGGAGCCGCAATGCCTTCATCAATACCTTGCAGCGCAGCTTGCGGCGTAGGCTGCGCGTAATCGGTCGCGGACGCGCCGTAGTGCTCCTGCGGTTGTTCCTTATGCCCTTCCTCCGCTGAGGGGTTGTGAAAGAAAGCCATAAATAGGGCGGCGGCGATGAACAAAAACATTATACCTGTCAGTATCAAAATAACATCTGCTTTGGGCTTGGGTTTTTGCTCTTCCATGCTGTTCATGGATATAATTTTACCGTTAGTTGTAGGCAGTACTTCGCCCGTTTTAAAAGGTTCTATGGAGGTCGATACATTGCGGCCCGATATAGTATGATCCGTTCCCGAAGCCAAAGAATCTTTTGTATTAAGGACATTTTCGTAATCTTTCTCTTCTTCTTCGTCCGTGAAAATTTCATTTTTTGTAAATGGGAAAGGATCGGCCGTTTCTTCCGAAGGCATATCCTCCATGGAAGAAAATAAATTGCTTTCCTCCTTCTTTCGCTCTGTTTTCGCCGCGGGCGGGGGCGCTTCTTTCCGGCTGGATATTAATACTTCGCCGGCGCCGCTGAGCGTTTCGGGAAAGTCATCTATTTCGGGCTGTTCCTGCGGCTGTGCGTGTTCCTCTTTAAACTCTTCTTTGGGTTCTATTTTAAAATCATCTTCTCGGAATGTTTCCGTATGAGTTTTTTCGGAGAAGACTTCCTCCTCGGACGCGGTGGAATCTTCTGTAAAAATGGGCTTAGGGTCAAGGTCGTTCCCGCCTGCCTCTACAACGGCGTCTTTAATTTTTTCCTCCGCCATTTTGAGCTCGGGGGAAGGCTCTTCTAAAGCGGTCGGCTCCTTTTTTTCAATATTCGGGGTAAGTAAAGCCTGCGCGGGAACTTCATCTAAAAGATTGTCTTCAAGATGTGCGGTAAAGGGAGATATGGTGTGTATAGTCTCCTCAGGCGGCACATCAATTTCGCCTGCTGTTTTTCTTGCTAAAATTGGCTCCTTTTCGGTCCGAACCTGCGCGGGGACTTCCTCCCGCGGCTGTACCTGAGGCTCTTGCCGCGCGTACGCGGCGCCTGTTACATAGCCGAAATCTGCAGCGTAATCTTGGGGGCTCTTCCAGGATGATTCGTTTTCGCTCTCGTCTTCCGGGCAGACAAGGGCGTCTATCATTGAAAAGTCAGCGTCGTTTGCAATTTCCTGTGGTGTGAGCGGGCCTAAAACGTCGCCGCCCTTAAGATACCAGTATCTCATCTGTCTCCCTTGCTTAACCGCAAAGAGCCAAAGCGGCCCTTAATCTTTTTAATACCATATCCCTGCCCATGTATTCAAGCATTTTAAATAACGTGGGTCCGTTGGTGCGGCCGGATACGGCTACCCTCACGGGATGAAATATCTGCCCCGCTTTTAGCCCTTTTTCTTTTGCAGTTTCCCTTGCGGCGTCTTCAAGCGTGAACTCGGTAAAATCTACCAGGGCGGAGTACTTTTCTATCACGGTCTCAAGCGCAATTTTCGCGGTATCGCTCTTGAAGACTTTATTTACCGCCGTCTCGTCAAATTCTACCTTGTCAGTGAAGAAAAAGCTTATTAAATCCGGTATTTCTTTTAAGGTTTTATACTTTTCCTGCTCAAGTAAGATCACTTTTTTCAGTAAGTTCTCATCCGCGCCTTTGGCGATTCCAGCCTCGTCAATAAAAGGTTTGGCTTCTTTATAAAGCTTGTCCACGCCGAGCCCCCTTATGTAATCGCCGTTCATCCAAAGCAGTTTTACGGGATCAAACACTGCCGGGCTTTTTTGGCAGCCTGCAATGTCAAACTTTTCCTCAAGCTCTCCAGGGGCAAATAACTGCTGGGAGTCGCATGTACTCCAACCCAGCAGTGCTAAATAGTTGATTAAGGCCTGTGGCAGATAGCCCTGCTTTTTGTATTCAATAACACTGGTGTCTCCGTGGCGTTTGGATAGTTTAGTGCCGTCGGGCCCGTGTATCATGGAAAGATGTGCCATTATAGGATGCTGCCAGCCCAGCGCTTTATAAATTTGCAGTTGCATGGGGGTGTTTGAAATATGGTCGTCGCCCCTTATGACATGGGATATCCGCATAAGATAATCATCCGCGACAACCGCAAAATTGTATGTTGGAATGCCGGTCGTTTTTTTTATGGCCCAATCGTACAAGTCGTTATTTGCAAAGCTTTCGCGGCCGCGGATCATATCGTCAAAAAAGGTTTCTGCCGCGTTTT
>JAIRSB010000194.1 GCA_031255655.1 Spirochaetaceae bacterium
TGTACTGGGAAGCGTCCATGCCTCCGCGCAGTTTGTCGCAGCTCGCCCAAAGGGAGCGGTATAGTTCGGTTTTCTTTACGGCCACGCTCTACCTCTTGATACGTCTTTCATGGCAGTTCCATCATGGACAAACAGCCAAGAGCCGACTCGGACTGTTTTCGCTGTTACCAATCATAGAAATGTAGTATAACATAGCGATTAAGAATAAAAAGAGGAGGACGGGGGCGGGAGCGAACCTATCTGCGCAAAAGAAACCGCCCGCGGGATGCGGCGTGCCGCATCTATCAGGACGTAACCTCAATCCGCCCGCTTGTTTTTTATGGTATGAAACCGCATAATAAAAAAGTATTCGACAGAAAGAGCGGCGCGCCGCGGGCAAGTTTTGAAACATAGCAGCCAAACTGCCAAATTAAGTTCAAACAGTACGGGAGCTACACAAAAATGAAAATATTGATGACTGTAAGCGAAGCGGTACCATTTGCTAAGACAGGCGGACTAGCCGACGCGGTTTCCTCCCTTTCCATAGCGCTTGCTAACCTCGGAAACGAAGTAAAAATAATCATGCCCCGTTATTGGCGTATAGACCGCACAAAACTTACCCCGCTAGAAGGCGAAATGGGCGTAAAAATGGGCGGTGTAGAAGAATGGTGTCAAGTCTACAAAACCGCCATGCCCGGCGCCTCAAAAAATAATCCCATAGAAGTATTTTTCATAGACCATGAGATATTTTTCGGACGCGACGGACTGTACTCGAACGCATTTAACGAAGATTATATCGACAACCCGCGCCGTTTCACATTCTTTTCACGCTCGGTTTTTCAAGTCTGTAACAAAATAAACTGGCACCCAGACATCATCCATGCGCACGACTGGCCTACCGCGCTTGTGCCGGTTTACCTAAAATACGGACTGCGGGAAGGCCTTTTCGCAAACACAAAATCAATCCTGACTATACACAACTTAGGCTATCAAGGCATCTACCATAAAGATAACTTTCACTACACCGGACTCGGCTGGAACGTTTTCTACGGAGGCGGCTTCGACGACTGGGGAATGATGAATATGCTAAAAGCCGGCATTTACGCTGCTGACCGCCTTAACACAGTATCCGAAACCTACTGCGAGGAAACCAAAACGCAGACACACGGCTTCCGGCTTGACGGCCCACTGCGCTATCGCAGCGCGGATTACTGCGGTATACTTAACGGCATAGACGACAAGGTGTGGAATCCCGCCGCGGACAAACTGATACCCAAGCCCTATTCCACCGCTGATATGAGCGGGAAACTCCTGGCGAAAGAAACACTGCAAAAACATTTCGGACTTGAAACAAACCCCAAAATTCCGGTCATCGGAATGGTAACGCGCCTTACAGGGCAAAAAGGCGTAGGTGAACTATTCGGCCCATCCTACGGCTCCGCGTTCTCGATTTGCAGCGACATGGCCTTACAGTTTGTCCTAATCGGCACTGGCGAAATGTGGTGCGAGCAGGAAGTAAACGCATTATCCGGCAGACTGCCAAATTTCAAAGTAAAAATAGGCTACAGCGAGGAGATCGGGCACCTTATAGAAGCGGGCAGCGACCTATTCCTAATGCCTTCTCGCTACGAACCCTGCGGACTTAACCAGATGTATTCGCTTTCTTACGGCACACTGCCGATAGTGCGGCGCACAGGAGGTCTAGTCGATACCGTCCAAAATTACGACCAGAAAACCGGAAAAGGAACCGGCTTTATGTTTGACGATTTAACCCCGCAAGCCATCTACAACACGGTAGGCTGGGCAATCTGGACATATTACAACAAGCCTGAAGACATATTAAAAATGCAAAAACGCGGCATGAAACAGGATTTTTCATGGACATTGTCCGCCAAGAAATACATGGACATGTACGCCGCATCGTAAATTGATTCATAACAAGAGTGAATAAAAAATCCCCGTTAAAAATACTAAAGTCCCTTAACTCTATTTTTCTGATTAACGCGGCAATAGGACTTTACGCGCTTAACCCGCTGGACGACGCGCCGGAACTGAACGCGCGCGCCGCAGTGCTGATGGACGCTGCCACAGGCTTCATTCTATTTGAAAAAAACCCGGACGAGCTGATACCGCCTGCCAGTCTTACTAAACTTATGACCATACATGTGGCCGAAAAAGAGGCGGAGGAACGCGGAATACCGCTTGACGAGCCTGTCAAACTGCCCAAACAAAGCTGGGCTGTCAACCAACCGCCGCGTTCCAGCCTGATGTTTCTAGCGCAGGGACATATAGTCAGCCTGCACGAGCTATTTTTGGGAATGGCGATTCCTTCCGGCAACGACGCCGCCGTTGCCGTCGCCCTCAACTTTTCACCTACAACGGACGCTTTTGCTAAACTGATGAACCGCGAAGCCGCCATAATGGGAATGAAAAACACTGTTTTCGTTGAACCGTCGGGCATATCGGAGGAAAACCTCACTACGGCACGTGATTTCGCCGTATTTTCCCGCGAATACATCCGCCTGCACCCTGAAAACCTGAAAAAATATCACTCGGTGCCGCAATTCGCATATCCCAAAGCGTCGAACCTCCGCCCTTCCATGCAAAACAAGATAGACACTAAGATACAAAATAACCACATCAACCTTATTTATTCGTTCGACGGCGTTGACGGACTAAAAACCGGATACATTGATGAGTCTGGGTACAACGTAGCATTAACCGCCGAGCGCGGCGGCACACGATTCATCGCGGTAATACTAGGCGTCCCGGCGAGATTGGGCTCACGCGCCGGAGTACGCGCGCGCGACGCGGACGGGGCCGCGCTTTTAACATGGGGATTTAACCACTTCAAAACAGTACGCCCTAAAATCGCGTCCATTCCGCCGGCTAAAGTATGGAAAGGCAAGATAAGCAAACTGCCGCTTGAATTACCGGAAAAGGCGCGGGCACTAACCGTGCTTTCCGGACGCGGCGGCAATATACGCTATGAGATAAAAGTAAATGAGCTGATAGCGCCGCTGCCCGCGGGAT
>JAIRSB010000001.1 GCA_031255655.1 Spirochaetaceae bacterium
TCCCGCTTCGAACTTCAAAACGCGGAGCGTCTTAAAAAGCATGAGCGCGACACCGAAGATGCGCTGCGTTCGGAAGCGCTTGTTATCGAGGAACGCCTGAACGAAATCAAGGAACGGGCAGACAAATCATACGCCGATGTTGAAGGTTATAAGAGCGTCTGCTCGGAGCGTTTTAACGAACTGGACGCTTCAATAGAAAGCGCGCGCAAACGATGCAAGGAACTGGCGGTCGAAAACGAGGAGCGTCTGGCAGCGGCGCGCGCCAAAATCGAAGAGACGAGCGCGGACATTACAAATCAGCGTGCGGAAATGCTTAACTCAACTTCGGAAAAAATTAAGATTCTCGAAAATTCCATAAATGAAGCCGACAAGCATATCGCCGATTTCTTCAGTAAAACGGAGCTTATAGACAAAGCCATCGCGGTTAAAAAAGAGGTGGAAAATAAAATCGAAGACCTTGACGCGGACATGGAAAAATTAACCCTTAAAAGCATTGAGCTTTCGGACTTAAAGAATCAATTTGAAAAAATAAAACGAATGGAAGAAGACCTTAATAACAAAATGACGCAGTTTAGCATGGAACAACAGCGCATCGAACGGATGGAGATGAACTTTAACCGTCTGCTGCAAACCTCGCAGTCGGTTGAGGAGCGGCTTAAGCATATAACCGGCGCGGACGATATGTTGCAGGAAGCGCAGATTAAAATACGCAAACTGGGCGAGGCGATGGCCGAAACAGAGGAAAAATACCAGCGCATAGAAAAGAAAAACCAAGTGCTTGAGGCGGCAAACGACGGAATAGAGAAAAACTTTAAGTCGCTGCAAGAATCGGAGAGCCTCGCGCAAAAATTGAACGGCGACATACAGCGCATAAGCGGCGGCATCGAAGATATTCGCCAGTCTATAGAGGTTCTGGCCGAAGAAAACGAGAAGGCGCGGGACACTGTGGAACGGCTTTCAGACCTTGATAAAACTATTCAGGAGATTGACAGTCGTATACAAAATGCGCAAAAGGCGCGTGTATGGCTGGCAGATTTGGAAACCCGTCTTGACGAGAAATACCGCGAGGCGCGGCAGCAGTTCAAGTTGACCGACACAATAATAAAAAAGCAGGAAGACCGGATACACATTGATAAAGAAGCCTCTCTGCCGCTTGGAACGCGGGACGATGTGATTCGTTTGAAAAAACAAGGCTGGACAGTTGATGAGATTGTCAAAAATATGAAGATATCCCGCGCCGCAGTCGAGCTTATACTGGAGACTGCCCACGAGAAATGAGTGCGGGGTACGCTGCGCGTGTGCGTATAATTGCAGTGTAATGTTTTTAGGGGGTGGCAGTATCGGGTTCTGGAAAAGTCCTACGCAATAGTGTATCTGGCTGCCGCTCTTGCCTAAGAGCGGCAGCCAGCTTGTGTAGTATTTGGGGTGGGGGTATATAAATGAAACTTAATAATTTTTTTGAAATAGATTACGCGCTTTTATTTTCTGCGCTGTTGCTTACAGTGTTCGGAGTACTTTTTATATATTCATCAAGCGTTACGTCTTTCGGCATATCGGTTTCAAACGAATATATACGCCAAATTGTTTGGGGTTCTGTCGGACTTGTCGCCGCGCTCACCATAGCCATGCTCAATTACCGCCGCATCTATTACGCCTCATCATATTTTTATTTAGGCGCGCTTGTCCTGCTTATTTACACTTGCATATTTGGCCGTGTGGTAAACGGCGCACGCGCGTGGTTAGGTATAGGATCTTTTGGAATACAAGTTTCGGAGTTCGCGAAATTAACAACAATTATCTTTCTTGCGCGTTTTTTGGACAGTACAAAAAACAGCAGGAGCGACGCGTGGCGTTTCATTGTTTCATGCATGATTGTTTTTGCGCCAATGATGATAATACTGCTACAGCCCGATTTCGGCACTTCTTTGGTATTCATAGCCATACTGCTTTCAATGATATTCATAGCAGGCATTTCCAGCCGCTATATAATTTTTCTAATAACAACAATAGCGTTGACCGGCCTTCTGCTTGCGCTGCCGCTGTGGCAGGTGCATGTACTAGGAAAAACAATTCCTATTTTATCAATACTGTCGAATAAATATTTTATTTTGATAGCGGTGGGTGCCGTTACAATAATTTTTTTCATAGCCCTTTTTGGATTTAGGCGCTACAAAAAAACATATTTTTACTGGATAGGGTACGGCGCGTTAATACTGATTATGTCGCTTGCTGTATCCTATGCCGGACAAAAAGTGTTAAAGCCGTATCAAATCATGCGACTAATTGTTTTTCTTGACCCGAACATAGACCCGCGCGGTTCTGGCTGGAACATAATACAATCGATAACCGCGATAGGTTCAGGCGGAATAACCGGCAAAGGCTATCTGCAAGGCACGCAAAGCCATTACCGCTTTCTGCCGCAGCAGAGCACGGACTTCATTTTTTCAATATTTTCCGAGGAGTGGGGATTTTTGGGTGGTATTATAGTTTTCACATTGTTCCTGCTGATAAGCATGCGGCTAATAAAAATCATGAAAACCACCACCGACCCATTCGGCTGCTACATAGTGGCAGGCATTGCCGGAATGTACATATTTCACTTTATTGTAAACGTGGGAATGACGATGGGCATAATGCCAATAACAGGAATACCACTCCTATTCATGTCTTACGGCGGCTCGGCTCTGATTACCGCAATGACGGGCATAGGACTTGCGCTTAGCGTCCATATAAGGCGCTTTCAATATTAAATGGCGCGTTACATAGATATTCTTAAAGACTTAGGCGGACTTTTGCTGACTGTCGAAAAACCCGCCCGTTACGCGGGCGGTGAGTACGGCATGTTGGCAAAACGGGAGGCTGCCTTCCAAACTGTTATAGCCTTCCCCGATTTGTACGAACTTGGAATGTCGAATCAGGCTTTGCGCATTTTATACAACAGGCTGAACGCGTTGGAGGATGTTTCCTGCGATCGAGCATTCGCCCCGGACCCCGACTTTGAGAAGCTGCTTAAAGAAAAAAAAATCCCGCTTTACGCGCTCGATACCGGCCTTGCGCTAAAAGACGCGGATATGCTGATGTTCACGCTGGGCTACGAACTTGGTGTAAATTCCGTCCTGTCTATTTTGGAAACATCGGGCATCCCCCTACGCAGAGAGGAGCGCGGCGCGGAACATCCAATCGTGATTGCGGGGGGGCCATGTGTTTCAAACCCGCTGCCGTACTCGCGTTTCATCGACTCTTTCTGGATAGGCGAGGCAGAGGATGAATTCTTTATTTTGGTTGAACAGCTAGTCCGTGACAAAAAGAGCGGTGCGAAAAAATGCACTCTTTTGGAGCGGCTTAATTCGCACAATTCGGTATGGACGGCAGGGAAGGAAAAGGCCGTCCGCTCTGTATACGCGGGATTTTCCGAAAATAGAAGGCCATCTCCGGTTTTTCCAGTTCCAAGCGCGAGGATAGCGCAGCACCACGGAGTTGTTGAGATAATGCGCGGCTGTCCAAACGGCTGCCGCTTTTGCCACGCCGGAATCTGGTACCGCCCCATGCGGCAGAAAAACGCCCACGCCATCTTTGACGAGGTTTCGGACTGTGTGGCGAAAACGGGCTTCCGTGAAATAAGCCTTTCATCGCTTTCAAGCGGCGATTACAGCCACATAGAAGGGCTTATAGACGCCCTTAACACGAAGTTCAGCAAGAACAGGATTTCTTTCCAACTGCCGTCTCTTCATATTTCAACATTTTCACTGCCGCTGCTCGAAAAAATATCAACGGTACGGAAAAGCGGTCTGACATTCGCGGTGGAAACGCCGTTAGCGGACTGGCAGGCGGCGATGAACAAAAAGATAGATATGGATTCTATCGTGGATGTTATGGCGAATGCGAAAAAGAATGGCTGGCGTTCGGCAAAACTTTATTTCATGATAGGACTTCCGGTGAAAAATATCGCAAACGTGCCGGAAGACGAAGCGATTATCGCCTTTGTTACGAAACTGTCCGAGCGGACGCGCTTGAAATTCTCGATAAACGTGGGCGTTTTTGTACCTAAGCCGCATACGCCGTTTCAATGGAGCGCACAAATAGAGGAAGAGGCGGCGCGTCTAATGCTGTATCGGATAAAAGATGCGCTAAAACGGAAGGGGCACAAGGTAAGCGTGCATGACCCGTTTACCGCGCTTGTTGAGGGCATCATCGCGCGAGGGGACGAAAAAGCAGGCGAAATAATAGAAGAAGCCTATGCCGCTGGCTGCCGTTTGGACGCATGGAGTGAGTATTTTCAAAAAGATGTTTGGCGCGGGATTTTCCACGAACACCGCGATTATGTGTCACAGATAACCGGAGCTAAAGATGCCGGGGAAAAACTTTGCTGGGATATTATTTCTTCCGGTGTGTCTGGTAAGTACATCACGCGGGAGAAGGTAAGAGCCGGCGAATGCCGGATAAACGATATTCCCTGCACGAAAGACTGTGCGGAGCCTTGTGGAGTTTGCGGTTCGGCGGCTCGACTTGTCGAAAACAGCGAGCGGTTAGACGGCGGCCTTTCGGAGGACGGTGGGCTTTCGGGAGAGGGCGACGTCATTCTTTCGGGAGATGACGGCGTTCCTCTGAGAGACACTGGCGTCCCTTTAAGCCGAAAAGATCCCGATACATACCGGATTTTGTTTTCGTTTTCAAAAGAGGGTAGGGCGGTATTCCTGCCGCATCTTGCCCTCATCGAAGTGTTTTCTATGGCCTTCTTGCGGGCCGGAATACCCGCGCTTCATACGGCGGGTTTTAATCCGTTGCCGCGCCTTGATTTTGCCGCCCCGCTGTCGCTCGGTATAGGCGCGTCAGGCGAGATTGCCTCTGTAGATACAGATTGTCTGTTTAGCGGAACGGATTTTGTGAATAAGATTAACGCTGTATTGCCGGAAGGTCTTTTGGTAAAGGATGCGTACAACTGCGTGATTCCTTCCGGCGTTAAAAAACAGTCTGTCGCTTCTTTGCTCTGGGGTTTTGAATACGCTTCACGAGATTCCGGCGTCGACATTGTAGAGGCGCGAAACGAGAAAGATTACCGTAGTTTACGGACAGGCGGCGAGGCGAGCCGTGTTTATGAATTGTCGCGCCTGCGCGCGCTCGCCAAATCGAGCGGTGGCGGATACGCATCGTATTTCGATGTATACCGGCGGATTTATAAATAGTTTTCAGCTGAAAATCTCTTTGAAAAACAGCAGCATGGTGTCAAACAGGCGTTTGAAGGGGTTGCCAGCTTCAAGTTCGTGTGGTGTAAGCAGCTCGGCAATGGCAAGCGCGCCGTTGTCGTCGTAGAAGGTGATGCTGCCCGCGGGGTAGCCCGCGGGCAGCGGTGCTATCAAGTCGTTGACTTTTATTTCATAGCGTATATTGCCTCCACGCTCGGAAAGCACAGTCAATGCCCGCGCCTTTTCCGGTAATTCAAGCGGCAATTTGCTTATCTTACCTTTCCATACTTTA
>JAIRSB010000051.1 GCA_031255655.1 Spirochaetaceae bacterium
AACGCCTTTCGCTCATTACCCTATTTTGCCACCGGAAGCTGATGTATGGTAATGCCTTCCAAACTTAGCGTTTCAGGCGCGTCCGCTGGAACGATTTTACCTAGAACTTCCAGCGGATACTCTAGATTAATGTCGGCGACGAAAGGCAGACGCACTTTGACAATCCCTTCAACACTGCGCCGTTTATCGTAACCGATTAGAAAATTAAATAATGTTTCATTCTGCTCCGCGGTAATATCTGCCGCCATGCCGCTCCACAATACATTACAGCCGCGATACAACGGGGGCGCTTTCATTACATCCGCGTACGCGATGTTTTCGGAGGGTTTTGATTTTAACGTCTCAAAACCGGGCATTTCGAGATAACGCTCCAGGTTACTCGCTTTATTTTTTATTCCAGTGTTAGCGTTTGATTCAAGGATTCTGTTAATTTCTATTCGAGCAGAATTGTCTTTTCGCTCGTCAAAGAATTTGCGCGCGTTTTCATACGATGTTAAAATTTGTTTTTCCGTTAAAATAAAATAATAAACACCGCCCATTTCCACAAGATTTTTCTTGTCGTCCTGCGTTAAAACACTTTCAGTAAAGCCTTCGCGTTCTGGTGCGGCGTCAACAGGCTTACTGTTTTTAACGAAAATAACAAGCGACACAGCCGCCGCTACAAGGCACGGTAGCATAATATTTCTGACAAGTTTTGCGGGTTTCGGTTTTTCACGCGGAAAACGTGGGTATATGCTGCGAAGTTTGCCGGATTCTATCCACGCCAAAAGATCATCGGAACCGGCGTATTTCCTAAGAATTTTTAACGCTGTCCGCGCTGTACGATTTTTGCCGTCAACTTCCTGCACTTCCAAATAAAAACTTATGGCACGGCGCGAATCAGCGCGTTTAACATACAAAGCCGCCATAGCTAAGAGAACGGAAGGCTCGCGGGGTTTTATTTCACGCGCCCGCGTCAAATAATCATGCGCTCCGCCGTAATTCCCCGAATATAAACAGCACAAGCCCAACAGGTAAAAAAACATAAATGAATCGCGGTAATTATATACTTCGCTTTCCAGCAGTTGTATCGCCGTTTCATAGCTTCCGCGCCGCGCAAGACGCGCCGCCTTCGTTAATACGGATTGAAATTCCGGCGCCCATAAACCGCCTGCCGTTACAATGAATATGCCGCCGCGCATGGGGTCAAAAACTTCTGAATATGGAACCGTAACGGGCTTTTAATCTGGCTATAGTTAATTCCATGCCTTTCAATTCTTCTTCCGTGGGCGTAGTTCCAGTGTAGATATACTCGTCAACCTTGTTTACTAATTCGCGCAGTGTCATAATATCGACGCGCACCGCGCCGGCGGAAAAAAGCGCCCTCGGTTTTCCGCGTTCAGGCGTCGGAGTAGGCGTCGCTGCGGCAGCGGGCGTTTTGGATTCGACAGCCGGCGGAGTAACATTCATAGGAACAATCGACGAGTTGGAAGCGTTCATTATGGAAATCTGAGGTGGAGGAACAACCTCTTCAACGAAGATAGGCGAAACGTACTCTTTTTCGTCAACAACTATAGACTGAGGATACTCTTTTTCATTCACCTCAAATTTTCCGCCCCCGAATCCGTAATCATCTTCAGCAGCGAGCAAGACCGTCATCATGCGCTGTTCCCAACGTTTCATCGGTTTTATATCAAGAAAATAGCAGACGGCGGAATCTTTTACGGAGAATGGAGTGTAATTGAAACTTCTGCCCGACACATAATTAACTTTGTATCGCGCCGCGTTCATACGTTTCCAATTCGCAAATTGCAGAAAATCGGGCGTTTCCGTTCCCTCGACAAAGATACTGCCCATTAAGCCGTAATCATTGTTGCGCGTAACCCAGTATTCCTCCGGCGAGGTTTTGTCAATTATGGTTTCGGAACTTATAGTACGCAAATCGGTTCTAAAAGGGGGTTTGTTTTTCTCACCCAGAAATGTATCAACTAAAAGACGCAGACCGATATTTGTCGTATCAGGACTCCAGCTTTCAACCATTATGTCTATCCTAACGCCGTTGCTTACACCGGAACTTGCCGTCCGTATAAAAGAAAACGATTCTGTAACCGACAAAAAGCGGGATTCAAATACAAGCGCCGGTTTGTTTTTCTCACCGCGTATGACCATCTTAAATTCAGAATTGCTGCCCATTTTGTATTCCTTTCCGTTTATGTACGCGGAAAGGAAGCTGGTGCGCTTGTCTTTTTCCCAAAACAGCGGTTCATAAATTTTGCGCCCGACATCAGTCATATAAAACAGCGAAAAGCGGCCTGTTTTTTCATCAATTGCAAGTTTTATTCTGCCGTCGATATAATCAGCCGCGTATACGTTTGAAAAAACCTTAATGAACAGCGTCATGACGATAAAAGCCATACATAATTTTTTCATGCTTACCACCTCTCATCCTCAATTAAATCATAGGTGTTTAACATCGTTACAAGCCTTTCCAATATTTCCAGTGCGGTAGTTTTAATCGACAGCAATCGTATAATGGTGTCCGTGTTTTTTGCAGGGGGCTTTTCGACAACCGGCGGTGTGTCAACGCGGGGAACGGCTGTAGTGGTGACAGGCGAAGGAGCGGTCCCACCTTTATCATCTCCTTTGGTATACTCGTTGACACGCCCGTTGTACGCTTCTGTTATAAGATACGGCGCAATTCTTTTTTGATATTCGAGTATTTCGTTCCACATAGCCTGCTGTTCCTGCTCGGACTGAGCCGGCGCGGAAGCAGGAGGAGCAGTTTCATAACCCTCTTTTGGCGGATTTGCGCGGGCATTTTGCTGTGTTTCGGATGGTATAGATTTTAATATGTTAAGCAGTTCCACCTCGATTTTTTTTTGCTTTATAAGAGCCAAGCGGTTTGTAGACGCTTCAAATTTATGGCTCTTTGAGTATTCTTTCACAACGATATTAAACAATTCTTCGGAGCGTTTCATATCATCCATAGCGTAGAAACATTCTCCCATCCAGTAAATCGCCGCGGCTTTTCTATTGTAGTCCCCGTCAGGGTCATTGTAAAAACCGCTCTCATTCCAGCCGCTAACTCGTATTCCGTTCAAATATCTGCCGTCCACGCGGATACTGTCGGCATAGGCGCTCAACAGCGTTATGGCTTCGTCATAGCGTTTTAAGTAGTAATTCGCCCGCCCTTTTTGATACGGAACTTCTACGCATCGTATATTGCCGGGATCTATGCGCGATATTTCGTCAAAATCATGTATAGCATCCCGGTACTGCCCCGCGGCAAACTCTGACATAGCTATCCAAAATTGAGCTTCCGCCCGTGCCCGCGCTCCAATATTTTCCTGTTGAGCTCTTCGCAGCTGTACAATCGCTTCACCCCAGCGTCCGTTGCTGTAAAGTTCTATTCCTCTGTCTATCTGGGTTAAAACACGGTTGTTATTCCCTTCCGACGACTGCTGCGCTGGCGACATGTATGTAAACAGCCCAAACAGAGAAAAAAAGATCAAGACACGCCGTGTTCTGAGTTTCATATAGTTCTCCAATTCATTTATCGCTGTATACATTCTAATTCTTTAACAAAAAATCATCAACTCTGTTAAACTGAAATATGCCGCGTTCTCTCCCGTCCGCTTTGCATCACTAGGCTGGAGTGAAAACACATAGGTAATATAAAAAAATGTATGGTCGGATAATTTTATTTTCATACTGTTTTTGTTGAAAACAATGTTTTATTATTGTTTGTTACAGGCATTTGGGAGAGGCTAAAAATCAATGACTATTTCAAATTTAAAACAAATCAAAGAAATCGCGCGTACACATTCAATTACACAGGCCGCGAATAATCTTGGCATAGCGCAGCCGCACCTGAGCAAAACGGTCAAGGAACTAGAAATAACGCTTGGTTTTGCGATTTTCAATCGCAGCGTAAAGGGAGTTTTTCCAACAGATAAAGGCGCCGTTTTTCTATCTTATGTAGACAAAATTCTTGAACAACTGGAAAATATCGACAGGCTTTCCCAAACTGAGATAGACCATAGGCCGTTCAGTGTATCCATTCCGCGGGGCAGCTATATCGCGGAAGGCTTTATCAAGTTCGTTACGGAAAACGGGCACAAAGATAATTCAAGTTTCGACATATCTGAAACGAACTCTGTTGAAACTATCAACACTATTGCTGAAAAACGGTTTAACATCGGGGTCATTCGCTACCAGAACGGACAAGAAAAATATTTTCTCGATTATCTTGCGGAAAAGGGTCTTAAATCCGATCTTGTGTGGGAGTTTGAAATGCTTGTGATGATGTCGTCTAAAAATCCACTTGCCATCAAAGCCGAAATAACGTCTGATGATCTGGGGCAGTTCGTAGAGATTACCTATGGCGACAACAAGATTCCGTACCGCGGCGCACCGGCCTCCGCCTCTTTTTCTGTGAACAGCGGGAGCGCGGCTAAAAAAAGGTGTATTTATATATATGACAGGGGAGGTCAGTTCAGTCTGCTGCGCTCTTTGCCGGAAACCTATATGTGGGTAGCTCCCGCCCCAGACAGCGTCCTTAACGCATTTGACCTAATTCAGCGAAAATGTCCTCATTCTAGAAACCGCTACCGCGACTTACTGGTTTTCCGTAAAGGATACCGGTTTAGCGCTATGGATAAAAATTTCATCGACTGTCTTTACAAGCTGCGAAACGAGGTATCGCTGAAAAATTACCGTTGACTGCAGCCCACCGCGCGGTGGGCTTGAAAAATTGCGCCGCAAGCGTTTCGCGCTTGCGGCGCAATTTCCAGCCGCCCCCGCGGTTAAAGCCCGCGTTATCCTGCCCTTACGTTATGTTCCAGCAGAGCTTTCGTAAAACAGGCGGATACGCGGCACGGTGAGCCACCAGCGTTATCCGGCGTGTTTTTCTTCGATGCCCGCGGTGGGACAGACTTTGACGCACTCACCGCAACCGTCGCACTTCGTTCCAACAAGACTTTCACCAAACGGGGCAGATACGCGGGTAGCAAAGCCGCGATTCACAAGACCCAACACGCTCAAGCCTTTCACTTCGGCGCAGGCACGTACGCAAGCGGCGCAGTTGATGCATTTGCCTGTCTGCATGAAGATTTTCGGGTGGCTGTCGTCTATTTTGTACGCTCTCCGCGAACCGGCTTCGGAGGATGGGGTAAAATAGTTTTGGTCCGCGCCGTATTTTGTGGCGTATTTACGCAGACGGCAGTCTTCCACCGCGTCGCAACCGCATTTTAGGCAGCGTTCAGCTTCTTTTCGCGCTTCAGCGGCGGCAAAACCGATTTCCACTTCGTGATCGGTTGTTTTCCGTTCGCTGTCGCTGATAACCGGCATCTTTATCCGCTCCTGCGGTTTAGCGTCCTTGAACAGCTCCGCGCTTACCTGATCGAGCGGCCCCATCTGCGAGTTGAACAGCACGCTTTCGCCCGTAACTTCCTCACCGCGAAGGAACTGATCAACGGCGGCGGCGGTCTTGCGTCCGTTGCCGATCGCCCGCACAGCAATATTCGCGCCGGTCTGACAGTCGCCACAGGCAAAGATACCAGCCCTTTTTGTCTGGAAGGTATCCGGCGCGGTAACAATCGCTCCGTTACGGGCAAGCTCAAGCCCAAGTTCGGCGGCAAGTTCCGGCAGCACGCGCTGTCCAATCGCGCCGACCACGGCGGTCGCGGACACTGTGTACTCGCTGCCTGCCTTCGGTTTGGGAGAACGCCGCCCCGAAGCGTCAGGCTCGCCCAGTTCCATCTTGATCAGTGTCAACTTTAATTTTTCGCCGTCCCGCTCGATTTTGACCGGAGCGGTAAGGTATTCAAACTTCACACCCTCGTGCTCGGCTTCTTCGATTTCGATGTCGTTGGCGGGCATCTCTTCTCGTCCGCGCCTGTAAAGGCAAACCGCCTTCGAACCGCCGCGCAGAGCCTGCCGCGCACAGTCCATTGCCGTGTTTCCGCCGCCGACAACGTAAACATCGCTGCCGAGAAGCGGCGTTTTCCCTTCGCCTGCTTCGCCCAAATACTTGATGCCAGGCCATACACCGGGCAAGTCCTCGCCCGGAACGCCGATGGGGGACGCGCCCTGAGCGCCTATCGCCATGATGAGCGCGTCATAGTCCGCTTCCAGCTTTTTCGCCGGAATGTCCCTGCCTATCTCTACCCCATACTTTACCTCAATGCCCAAGCCCTCGACCGCGCCGAATTCTGT
>JAIRSB010000012.1 GCA_031255655.1 Spirochaetaceae bacterium
TACTATAATACTCCTAAATAACAGGCGGTACAAAATCGCCTTCATTTTTGGCGGCATCCAAGACACACCGCAACCAAATAATTTGATTTGTTCAATACCCAGATTTGATTATTGAACAAACCTCGAAAATACGTGATGAAAAACCAACAGTGTAAATAAGTCTGACTACGCTAGATGTCTGCGCTTATCATTGTTTGTGCAAAGTCTCCGAATAGCTTTCGGCAGCATCTTCGAGTTCCTGCTCCAAATCCATCGATATTTCTTTTTTCTCGGCAATCTCTGAAAGTATGCCGGGATTTCGCGTCTTTATGTAGTCCAGGAAACCGCGGGCAAAAGCAAGTATCGAATTAGTAGGCACATCAATCATGCGGCCATGCACCGCGATGTACAGCAAGGCAGCCTGTTCTTCCATAGAATATGGGGAAAACTGAGGCTGTTTCAATAGTTCCATGAGACGCTCACCCTGAGCCAGTTTTTCCTGCGTGATCCTGTCAAGGTCGCTGCCGAATTGAGCGAAAGAAGCCATCTCGCGGTACTGCGCTAAATCAAGACGCAGCCGCCCCGCCACTTTTTGTATGGCCTTACACTGCGCCGCGCCGCCCACACGACTCACCGAAAGCCCCACGTCAATGGCTGGCCTGAAACCAGAATTGAACAACTCAGTCTCAAGGAATATCTGCCCGTCCGTTATCGAGATGACGTTTGTCGGTATATACGAAGATATGTCGCCTGCTTGCGTTTCTATGATGGGCAACGCGGTTATGGAGCCGCCGCCTTTTTCTTTGGAAAGTTTAGCGGCACGCTCCAACAAGCGCGAATGCAGGTAAAATACATCGCCTGGAAAGGCTTCACGTCCGGGCGGGCGGCGCAGCAACAAAGAAACGGTGCGGTACGCGACAGCGTGTTTTGAAAGGTCATCATAGACAATCAGCACATCTTTTCCCTGATGCATGAAGTACTCAGCCATGGCTACGGCAGAATAAGGCGCGAGATACTGCAAAGCCGCAGAATCAGCGGCGGAGGCCAGCACTACAAAACTGTAACTCATTGCTCCGGCTTTTTCCAAATTTTCTAAAATAGCGGCTACCGCCGAGGACTTCTGTCCTATAGCGCAGTAAACGCAGTACACGTCTTTACCTTTTTGATTAGCTATCGTGTCGATGGCTATAGCGGTTTTTCCAGTCTGCCGGTCGCCGATTATAAGCTCACGCTGCCCGCGTCCCACCGGTATCATAGAATCGATGGAGATTATGCCCGTTTGCAACGGAACATTCACAGGCGAACGGTCAATCACGGAGGGCGCCGGGGCTTCTACTGGATAGTATGTAGAAGCTTCTATTATGCCCTTTTCGTCAAGCGGAGCGCCAAGCGGATTCACAACGCGCCCTATCAGCGCATCGCCTACGGGGACGGCAGCGACCTTTCCGGTGCCGCGGGCCTCTTCGCCGTCTTTGACAAGACTTTCGCCGCTGAATAACACACAGCCTACACCGTCTTCGTTCAAATTGAAGACTATTCCCTGAGCGCCGGAGCTAAACTCCACAAGCTCGCCGTAAACTGCCTTAGATAAACCGCGCACAGTTGCCACATCATCACCAACCGTACCGACAAAACCTATCGAATCTGAAACCGGCTTTCCTTCCCATTCGCCAATTTCGCTTTCCAGAACCTTAGCCAAATCGCCAAAGTTTATCATTTTATGTACCTCTCAAATTGCCGACAACGCACGCTCTAACTGCTTCATCTGCCCTAAAACACTAAAATCTTCCCGTGTATCGTCTATAGTTATGCGATAACCACCCAGAATTTCCGGCATTAGACCGACTTTTACACGCGCTTCGCGCGCTCTTTCCCGCTTTATGATAATACCTTTCAGTTTTTCAAGGAAATCGCCGTCAGGTTTTTCGGCGCAGTCAAGCAAAATAGACAAAACACCCCGTTTCTTGAGCAATAAGTTTTCTATTTCTTCTATTAGAATAGAGCCATAAGGCAAATCCGCGCGCTTAATCAATAAAAAAATCAAAGCGCGGGCCGCTTCCACACCGTTTTCTTTTTCGGAGTAGCCGCATTTCTGCAAGGCAGCGTTCAAAAACCCGTCAAAGCGCGCCGCCGCCGCGCTGCCGGACACCATACCGGAGAAACGGGATAGGGAAGGCAGCACGGCTTTAATAACAGCGAGCCCCCTCTCACTCTGGTCGAACGCGGACGCGGGACCCGCGGACGGGTCGCAGACTTCAACAAAAGCTTCCGCCCAGCGGTTGGCGGTGAATTTCAATCACCGCCCCCTAACTCACGCAGAGCCAGTTCCGCTTGCGCGCGGGCGTCTTTGTCCGAAAACTCGCGGCGCAAAAGCCGCGCGGCAGCAGCAACAACCAGCGTCGCGGCTTCTGCCTTGAAAGCAAGAAAAGCCGCGCGGCGTTCGTCCATTATTTGCTTGCGGGCGGCCTCGACAAGCCTGACCGCCTGTTCTTTGCCTTCCTGAATTATGCCGAACGCCTGTTTTTCAGCCGCGTCACGAGCAGCCTGCGTTATTTTTAGGGCCTCAATATCCGCCTTATTCATCTTGTCTTCATATTTAAGACGCAAAGACTTGGCTTCTTCGCTGTCACGAGCGGCGGTTTCAATTTCATTTTGTATCTTTGCCGTGCGTTCCGCCATAAATTTGCTGACAGGCTTGAACAGTATTGCCTTTAGCACAATAAAAAGCACGGCAATATTGAGCAGTGAGAAAAAAAAGCTTACGGAAAAATCAAGCATGGCTCACTCTGTAATGCTTATTTAACAACGACGAGAATAGCTACGACAAAGCCGTAAATGGCAGTAGCCTCTGCAAGGGCTATGCCCAAAAAGAACGCGGTCATTATTTTGCCCGATGCTTCCGGCTGACGGGCTATCGCTTCGGACGTGTGTCCGGTAGCTATCCCTATCCCGATGCCGGCGCCTAAACCGGACATAACGGCAATACCTGCCGCAATCAAATACACGAGTTCCATGAATATCTCCTAATTTTCTGATTTCAGTTTGCAGTATAAACAATTTTTTCATTTGATAGCAAGTGGAGCGCCCCGCCTCTATATCGCCGATACCAGCAAGCACAGCATCTGCAAACTACTGCGCCAGCCCGTAATGAACAAGCATTTAGTTTTTTGGATAATTTTTCTTCATTAGAGTTTTAACAAATGTTTTGA
>JAIRSB010000097.1 GCA_031255655.1 Spirochaetaceae bacterium
AGCAGGCAAATCATTGACGTACAGGAAGCTAAAGGCAGCGAACATGATTTCAAAGTATATAAAGAAACAATAGGAACAGGCATCAGCAATTCGATTCCACTCGATGCCGATTCCGGATACCAGGGGATAAAAGCATACCATCCGAACAGTTACATACCGGTAAAGTCAAGTAAAAAACATCGACTGACGGAAGAGGAAAAGCCTATAACAAAGAGCTTGCCGGTAGGCGCGTTGTGATTGAACATATAAATACATGACATATCCTTACCGTGGGCATTACCATAATCGACATTCTCTGAGAATGACTTTAATTTGTGGTATTATAAACTATGACCGGTTGGTTCAGCTGATTATTAAACAAGTTTAATGCATTAGGAGGGAAAAGTGGGTTATCAAAGAATGACCTTAGTAGAACGGACGGATATATTCAAACTACTGTATGTTGAAAGGCTAAAGCCCTCAGCCATAGCAGCAGCCTTGAACTGAAAGCCGTCCAGTATTACCCGCGAAATCGCTAAAGGCATGCACAACGGGATGTATAACCCCATCATCGCCGAAGCTAGACACATGGAAGCCAGAAAAAATCAGCGTCCACGTCTTACAATGACCGATCAGGCATGAGCTATAATCAATCCTCAACTGGAAAAAAGATGGGCACCTGAAGAAGTTGCAAAATGGCTTGAAAAAGAATATCCTGAGCATACCATGTCGGGTAAAACCATATACAACTACGTATTTTTTTCACATGAAAGGGAACTGAAGAAACTAGCACTGAATGGATATTACCACATTTGATAGACAGAATTAAGCGTGGTTTTCTGAGTTAAACCCATCAGAGGAAACATAGTCAAGTACCGAATGTATCTGACTAAAGTCCGCCGTACCCGATTGTAATACGCCTTAACATGCATAAACACCGCCCACTTACATCTCCCGCAGAATGTTTGCCATCCAAAGTCTCCAGTTCCCTTTTCAGAGTCTTGAAAAACGACACCGCACAGGCGTCCCAACAGTTCCCCTCCGGCTCATGCTCTGTCAAACCGAAGGACAAAGACCGCCCAGCCGCTCGCGGAAGCCTTTCGCGTAATACTTAACACAATGATCGGAACGGAATATCAAACCTTCCCGCGCCTTCCGGTTGGGGCAAACGCCGCCTCTACGCCGGTATTGCCGTATGAATCGTTTCCATATCGGAACTCAAAGCCCAGCCAAAATCTTACGGTCAAAGAGGTCTTTTTCTCACTGTCAGATACAATCAGCCCTCCAATGTACGCAGGTAGGTGATGGCGTGCCGTTGGTACGACGACACCTATTTTCACCCGGCCTTTCGGCATGGAACTCACGGTTTAACACGTTGCTGTATACCGGAAGTCCGTGGTTCGAGTTAATAGTGGGCATAAACTTCTGCCTGCTTACGGGCATTCAGTCCGTTTTCCCGCTTATCTGCTTGCCGTGGGCTCGAAGCAACTTTTCCCTCACGCGGGGACTCTCGTAGCGATAGCGATGCAGCTGTTGTATCCGAAGAATCGTGCCTATCAGTTCAGCGTAGGAACCCTGCCGGGCAGAGGCTTTTTTTCATGCATGGTTAACCCCATTTTGACCTCCGATAGCTGTAGCTGCCGGATAACCTGTTTTGATTTGGGTTACTTTTTCTATTAGGCAACGCGCGGTCTGTTAATTTTTTTATATTTATATATAATAATACGTTATGAATATAGACAGTGATTATATAAACGAGTTGTCTGGAGCTTATAACATAGACCCCTCTTTGTACGGCAAATATGATGTGAAACGCGGACTGCGAAACGATAATAATTCCGGGGTGCTTGTCGGGCTTACGCGCGTTGGCGAAGTGCACGGATATATGATAAGCGAAAACGAACAACAGGCCGTCCCGGGAAAACTCTTTTACCGGGGAATAGATGTCGAGGACATTGTATCCAATGTCTTTTTAGAAAAACGATTTGGGTTTGAAGAAGTTATATATTTGCTGCTCTTTGGCAATTTGCCGAATGCGGATAAACTCGAAAAATTTTCCAAACTGATAAGCGAAAACCGCGTATTACCCCAGGGTTTCGCGGAAGATTCGATAATGCGGCGGCCTTCCCGTGATATAATGAACATGCTTGCCCGCTCGGTTTTAGCTTTATACGCCTATGACAGTGAACCTGAAAACTTTTCTGTCGAGAACCTGCTGCGCCAATGCATTGAATTGATTGCCCGCTTTCCGACAATCGCGGCGTACGCTTACCGCGCGAAACGACATTATTTTAATAGGTCGAGCTTGATAATACATCAGCTTAATACTGAATACAGTACTGCGGAAACGATACTTTCACTCATGCGCCGCGACCAGCAATTTAGTCCTTTTGAGGCAGAGATGCTCGACCTTGCTCTGATACTGCACGCCGAACACGGCGGTGGAAACAATTCAACTTTTGCCGTTCATCTTGTAGCCTCCACGAACACGGACACATACTCGGCCATGAGCGCGGGGCTTGCTTCGCTTAAGGGTGCTAAACACGGTGGTGCGAACTGCAAGGTTATCGGCATGGTTGAAGCGATCAAGCACAACGTCAAGCATTGGGATAACGAGCAGGAACTGCGGACATATCTTGTCAAAATATTGAAACGTCATGCCTATGATAGGTCGGGGATAATATATGGACTGGGGCACGCGGTTTACACGTTGTCTGACCCCCGCGCTGTAATGCTGCGTGAGAAGGCAGCGGAACTGGCGGCAGAAAAGAACGCGATGGAAGAATTCGAGCTATACCGGATGATTGAGAAGATAGGCCCTGCGCTTATTAACGAAGTACGCGGTTCAAAAAAGGATATTTGCGCGAATGTGGATTTGTATTCCGGCTTTGTGTACAAGATGTTGGATATTCCGGTCGAGCTGTACACGCCGTTGTTTGCCGTGAGCCGCGTTGCCGGATGGTGCGCTCACCGGCTTGAAGAAATCATCGCCGGCGGGCGGATAATCCGCCCCGCCTACAAATGTGTGCAAAAATACCAGAAATACACAAAACTGAACGAACGCTGAGTTCCCTCTGCTGCTGAGTGTTTGCGTGGCGGACCTTAACCGTCAACCGCCATCCGCCTGTGGGACGGGCGCGCCTACCGGCGGCGGAGAAGAGGGCAAGGGCATTTCGGCTTTCGAGATTTTCGGATATTCGATGCGGGAATGATAGAAGCCTACAAGAACGCGGACAAAACTTGATTTTATCGTTTCCAAATCACGGAATGTCAAGGCCGATTCCGAAAGCTGTCCGTTAGCGTACTTGTCCGCGAATAGGTCGCCTATGAACTTCTCTAACCGAGATACCGTCGGCTTCTCCAGCGTGCGGGACGCAGCTTCTGTAACGTCGGCAAGCATGACTACGGCGGATTCCCGCGAGCGCGGCGGATTGCCCGGATAACAAAAGTCTTCCATGTTTACGCGCCCTTCTTTTTCGAGAGCCGCATTGTAGAACCATTTTATCAGCGAGTTACCGTGGTGCTCCGCTATGATGCTGATTACATCGTTCGGAAGGCCTATGGACCTTGCCTTTTCTATGCCGAGTTTAACATGACTACGGATGATTGTGGCGGAAAGTCGCGGATTTAATTCGTTATGTTTGTTGTATAGTTTCTGGTTTTCCACGAAGTATTCAGGGTGGTCTATCTTGCCTATATCATGGTAATAAGCGCCCACGCGGGCAAGCAGCGCGTTGCCTCCGATTTCGTTGCAGGCGGTCTCGGCAAGATTTGCTACCATCATGGAATGGCTGTACGTTCCCGGAGCGGAGTTTTCCAGGCGGCGCAGAACCGGCGCTCCTGTGTCAAGTAATTCTATCAGCCTGAATGTCGTCGCCAGATGCAGCGCATTTTCGATGACGGGAAGTATGCCGAGCACCAGCATCCCAGACGCCACTCCGTTTACCGCCGACCAGAACAGTATGTACAGGTAGAAATGCGGAGGGCAGGCTTGGATGAACAGAATGGACAGCGACGATACGATGTTCACTGCCCCGATAATCGCACCGGCTTTCACCATGTCCATGCGCCGGCGTGCCTTACGCAGCGACAACGCGCCCGAAACACCGGAGGCTATCGCCGCGATGTACGAGTAGGCGTTTACGCAGCCTGACAGGAAGGCGCCGAGTGGAAGTATCAGCGCGGTTATCATGCCCAGCCGCGAGTCGATGGATATTGAAACGAGCATCACTACAAGCGCCGTCGGCATAATCGTAGAGATGGGCATGTAGCCGCCGAAGACCTTCGTGTTTCGGACGAAAAAGACGGCGATGAAGTATCCGGCGCTTAGGATAGACATCAAGACTACCTCCGCTTCCGTGCGGCGGCGGCCTGATGTTCCAGTAAAGCGTCGGCCTGTGAAAAATATGAAAAATACGAAGTACAGGAAAAATTGAATTGAGCGGCCTATCAGTGTGTATGTTCCTGTGTTTTTGTCGGAGAGGAACAGGGCGGCTGATATAATGAAAGAAACCAGCGTCGCCGCTGTCTGTTTTTTTGAAAAACCGGTGGATTTTAAGGTGTCCATGATGGACGCTATAACATTTGGCTGTTCTTCGTTGTTATTGTTTTTTTTCATTATCATACGCCTGTATTATTTTTTTAATGAGCGGATTTCTTACCACGTCCGCGGTATTAAGATAAGAAAAGTGAATACCGCCTATGTCTTTGAGGATTGACAGGGCGTTAAGAAGGCCGGAATCGACGCGTTTGGGCAGGTCAATCTGAGTAACATCTCCGGCAATTACCGCCCGTGAGCCGTGCCCCAGTCGTGTAAGAAACATCTTCATCTGCTCCTTCGTCGTGTTTTGGGCTTCATCAAGGATAATAACCGCGTCGTTCAGGCTGCGTCCGCGCATATAGGCAAGCGGCGCGATTTCAATGATGCGGTTTTCTTCCATCCGGCGTATTACTTCGTAAGGGATGAGCGCCTCCATAGCGTCATACAGCGGGCGCAAGTAGGGACTTATCTTTTGGGCAAGGTCGCCGGGCAGAAAGCCCAAGTTCTCGCCGGCCTCTACAACCGGACGAGTCAGCGTCAGTTTGCGAATCTTTTTGGACAGAACGAGGGACAGGGCGTTTGCTATCGCAAGATAGGTTTTTCCCGTGCCTGCTGGCCCTATGCAGAAGCAGATGTCCGCTTCGCGCATTCCCCGCACATAGTTTGCCTGATTTGCGCCGCGCGGAAAGATTTTTCCAAAACCGTGCGGTATATTTATGCATGCATCTCGTATAGCTTTCGCGTGATGTGCCGCAGCGACGCCCGCGATTTCCGCGCCTCCGGTTGCGGCTTCCGGGCAGTCAGCAAGCGCCTGTGTGTACTCCGGTGTGGGGTTCTCTCCAAGTCGCACCGCGCCTACAAGGTTGTCAATCACGGCGCGAAAGCGTTCCACGCCACTGTCGTTAAGACCTTCCATCCGCACTTCGTTTCCACGCACAACCAGTTTCCCGCCTAAAACGTGTTCGAGGACTTTCAAATTGTCGTCATTAGAACCGCAAACGGCTGAAACTAAATCGCCGCTGTCCAGCACTATTGTTACGCTGTCTTCCAAATGCGCCCCTGTATAC
>JAIRSB010000161.1 GCA_031255655.1 Spirochaetaceae bacterium
ATTTCGGCCTAATAATCTTTCCCATCTTATGCTCTTTGTCTTTTTTATCCCACGCTTATTTTTATGTCTACCGGATGGGGTAAGGTCCAGTCTTAATCGCTAGATGCGGGAGTCTTAATCGCTAGATGCGGGAGTCCTAATCGCTAGATACGGGAGTCTTAATCACTAGATACGGGAGTCCGCACGGCGCGGGCGGGACGCCTCAATCAATCTCCTTCCGCGCTATCCGTTCCATCCGTGTCATCTGCGGTTAAACAACGAAGCGGCGGCCGCGCGGTCTATTGACAAAGAGGGGCGGGATTAGTAGGGTTTTTGCATGGAAGTTCGGGATCGTTACGCGCCTTCGCCCACCGGTTTGCAGCATATTGGCGGGCTGCGCACGGCTTTGTTCAATTATTTGTTCGCTAAATCGCAGAACGGCAAGTTCATTCTTAGGCTTGAGGACACAGACCGCACGCGATTTGACCCTGTTTATGTTGAAAATCTGTACGCTTCCTTTGACTGGCTGGGCTTTCATTGGGATGAGGGGCCGGATGTGGGCGGGCCGGCGGCGCCCTATGTCCAGTCGGAGCGTTTTGAAACCTACAAAAACTACGCGCACGACTTGCTGGAAAAAGGCGCGGCCTACTACTGCTTTTGCACGCCCCAGCGATTGGACGCGCTGCGGGCGGAGCGCGCGGCCGCCCACTCGAGCGCGGCGGGCTACGACAGGCTCTGCCGGGACATTCCGGCGCACGAGGCTGCGGCCCGCGCCGCCCGCGAGCCTCACACGATACGGCTGAAGATACCGCTCGGGGCGGCAACTGTCTTTGATGACCTCTTGCTGGGGCGCGTCGAATGGCAGAACGATGACGTAAATCCTGACCCCGTGCTGCTAAAGTCGGACGGTTTCCCCACTTATCACCTGGCGAATGTGGTTGACGACCATCTTATGGGCATAACTCACGTCTTGCGGGCGCAGGAGTGGCTCGCTTCTACGCCGCTGCACGTCATTCTCTACCGCGCTTTTGGCTGGGACGCGCCGCTTTTCTGCCATTTGCCTATGGTTATGGGGCAAGACGGCAAGAAGCTCTCCAAGCGGCACGGGGCTACGAGTGTTGACGAGTTCCGCAAAAAGGGGTTCCTGCCGGAGGCGCTGGTCAACTATGTTGCTTTGCTGGGCGCGTCGTATGAGGAGGGCAAGGAGATGTATTCGCTTCCCGAGTTGTGCGCACGTTTTAGTCTTGAAAAGCTGAACAAGGCTCCCGCCGTTTTTGACTACAAAAAGCTGGAGTGGTACAACGCCCAGTATATTCGGATGAAGCCGGACGGCGAGTTGGCCGCGCTTGCGCTGCCTTATGCTGTGCAGAGCGGGCTTTTCGGGGCGGAGGGGCGCGCGCCTTCGCCGGAGCAGCGCGCCGTGTTCAGCGCGGCGATGCCTCTGGTGAAGGAGCGCGCGGTGTTTCTTAGCGATATACCGGATAAGCTGGGCTATCTGTTTGCCGAGCCGCCTGTCCCTGCCGCCTGCGAGTTCATCCCCAAAAAGTCTAACACTGAGGAGGCTTTGCGCCTGCTGAAGATTGGACGGGAGCTTGCGGCGGTGGCGGCGGAGCTTGATGACGCGGCGGCGGAATGCGCGGCAAAGAAGGCGGCGGAGAAGGAGGGCGTCAAGCTAGGCGATCTTTTGACGCCGCTGCGTGTCGCGCTTACCGGCTCGCGGGTGAGCCCGCCGCTGTTCGGCTCCATCCGGCTTTTGGGCAGGGAGCTCTGCCTCGCCCGCATAGACCGAGCCCTCGAAAAGCTGCCGGGCTGACCGCCCGCGCGGGCGGCGCGACTGCGCGGGCAGGCGGAGTAATCGTGCGGGCGGGCGGCGGGTTGGGGGCGGCTTTTATAGCCGCTCTCTTGTTTTTGCTAATTGGACGTAAGATAAAAAAGATTGATGACCGACTGGAGCTGCCGGTCTTCCCGAAAGGTGATTAAAACACTAAGGATGAAAAACGACCTCGCCGCTTGCTTTATTGGAAACGCGCTTAAGCCGCCAATGTCAGGGGCGCGCTCTATTCTCTAGCCACCGCAAACGGATAGCCAAATACTAACAATATAATAGAAGAAACTATTGCGGCGCGCAGGCCGTCAAGTTCCGGTATTTGGCGGCAAGCGCCTTCGCTTTTTTGGCCGCCAAGCCGCAGTAACGGGAGGGGTTTTCAAAGAAATCCAACGTCCCGGAAATATCTTTAATAATGCCCAGTTCCAGCATCTTCGCGCCTATGCGCCGCCACACTGCCTCTTCGCGGCGGAGCGCGGCAGAAAAACTCATCCCCCCCCTTTCGGCTTCCAGCGTAACGCGGCGTATAACTTCGTGGGCATCTGCCACCCCGCTTTCGGCAAGCAGTATGTAGGCCGGTTCCGCCATAACGCCGCCGCCGCCCTTCCCCGCGCCGCCGTTCAGGTTTGCCAGCATACGTTCGCGGTCAACGCCGATGCCCTCTATTACGCCGCTCATGCGAGAAACCGCCATGCAAAAGCCGCAGACATACTCCGCGATGAAGCGTTGGCTGGCGGAGTTCGACAGGTCGCGCTGGTGTTCGCTTATCTGGTCCATATAAAAGCTGACAACGCGCGGCATGAATGCCTTCCACATGCTTTTAACGTGTTCGCTGTTCCATGGATTGCGTTTCTGCGGCATTGTGGAAGAGCCTACTTGCGTGCTGGCGAAGCCTTCCCGCAGTTCCGCGATTTCGCTGCGCTGTAGATGCCTTATGTCATCGGCGAGGTTCGCTATGATGCCGAAGGCGGCGTTCATCTCCAGAAGCAGCCGGAGCAGGTGCTCCGGCTCGACAAGCTGTGTCGAGTGTTCCGAAGGCTCAAGGCCGAGTTCAGCAAGGTAGACGCGCTCAAGCTCTTCCGGCGCGCCGCTAATCATGCTGACGGCATTGTATGCGCCCACCGCGCCGGCCAGCTTGCCCCGCAAGTCGCGGGCAAGCCGCTTTATCTCAAGTATTGACTTCCCAAGCCGCGAAACGTACTCCGCAACGGCAAAGCCCAGCGTGATGGGAACGGCGTGTTGTCCGTGCGTGCGGCCTATTTGCGGGGTTTCCGCCTCCCTTTCCGCGAAATCGCAGAGCAACAGCTCCAGTTTGCATAGCGCGGGCAGGGTTACATTCTCCGTTACTCCTTTCATCCGGTAGGACCTGCTTGTGTCCAGTATATCGACGCTTGTCGCGCCCAAATGGACGAGCGGGCTGAGTTCGTCCGGCATTTTTGTTTTAAGGACATTGACCAGCGCGCGGATGTTGTGATGGGTCTTTTCTTCTTCCGCGTACACTTCTTCCGGCGTAACGGCGTTTACCGCTTCCTCCAGCTTATGCCGCTTTGCCGCATCCAGCTTGCCACGCTCGTCTAAGTGGGCGAGCACGAGGGCGGCCTCCGCTTTCAGGCAGGCGCGTATGGAGGCCTCTTCCGAAAGCCAATCGCCAACGGCGTCAAATATGTCTTTTTCCGAAATCGAATAACGATGATCCAGCGGGGATATGTTTTGAAAAATTGAACGTTCCAGCATTTATAATTTATGATAACGGTATATAATTCATTCGGCAAGGCGGCAGCTTGCGGGGCAATGCGCCGCCGCGCCCTCACTTGATTACCCTCGACGGGCAATCCGGCGCTAAGGGCCAAAAGAATTCATGGCGGTTTCATCATCATATCTTGATTCAAATTCAAGGAATTCCAGTAGGTTTAAAAAAGCAACAAGTTTTTCCTTTATTTCCAAAACATCGCAACCCTCTTCACTAAGCGACTTAGACAATTCTTTTATATTTACAATTTTTTTTTCAGTTTTCTCATCTTCAAATTCCGTTAAAAGAAAAACGTTTATATAACCAAGATTATATATTACATCATGAATCATAACAAAAATTTCATCGTTTATCGAATCTATATAGCGTGCCAGTCTGTTCCGGTCTGTCTCTTTTCCGTTTCTAATCAAGGTGTTGTTTAAAACTTTTAGCTTGCTGCCGTGTTCCCCTAAATCCGACAGACTTAAGTCATAAGCTGGGAGTTTTAAGGATACTACCGTAATATCGTGCAATACTTCCGACAAGATGTGCATATTTTCCAAATCGACCCACGTACCGTATATAATGCATGAATTGCATATTGACTTTATTTTTTCAAAAAACATCATCATGAAAACTATGCAATAATTAAAAGCGACAGCGTATTTGAACCGCGTCACACTGTTTACTTTATTGGCCTCATTCCACGTTTCAGTGTAAAACTGTGCGCCTTGAATGTTCACGTTTCCGAAAATGAAAGAAGTGGCGGTGCTAAGACTGTTGGCTTTTTCCACCACCATAATATCTTGCACTGTTTTGTGCGCGTTTTTTGTAACGCCGGACAAAAATATCCGGGCTATTTTTTCATGCTTAAGTTTAATAGTGTTTTTCCAGCCAAAATCATAGCTGGCGTGGCGTATAACCATTTCTAGTATGGTTGACGACAAGATGTGATCAAGTTTCTTTAGGATATACATCCAATGTTCAAATCGAATATTCGTTTCACGATTCAGACTATTCAGAACTGTAAATGCTGTTTTCCAGTCATCTTTTATGTTAATCCTCTCGGCGACAACCAAAAAATCTTTTAAATCTTCTACTATTTTTTCCGCTTTCACACCGTAAAAACGCTTTACGGCACCTGAATGCAGGGATTCTTCTGTCAAACGCGAGCTAAAATTTATTAACAACGAGTAATAATCGAAATTAACAAGTCCGATAAACGAACATATAAGATTGTAACACTGATCAATATTATCCTGATATCCCTCGTCAAATTTATTATGCATATACCTGATATTTTTTTCCGTCTGTTTTGACAGCGCTTTCATGTCGCCGTTTTTGAACTGTTCCGTCAGATATTTATCATCAAGCTGCTTGATTACTTCCCGTGTATTATTGTCAATAAAATGTCTAATAACAGCGTTTTTCAGCCTCGCCGTGCCTTCAATATTTTTTATATTCAAAGCCGAACAGTCTCTGTACAATTCATAAAAATACGCAGCCATGTGCGGAGTTGCCTTGCGGGAAAAAACACTGTAAAAAATTTTGTAACGGCATCCTTTAATATCTTTTACAAGCGATTTAATATTTTTACTGCGTTTTACCGAGTCTCTTTCGTTGCCAAAAAGTAAATTTAGTAATTCTCTAAAAGTCATTTACCAAACTCGTCTGGTGTATTTGGTTTTGATACCCCGCACTTTAATAGTTTATTCACTTTATTAACTCCTAGTAAGCAAAGCAACGCTTCGATATGTATTCGTGTTTTACCCCTCTCTCCACCCATCACCACAAAAAAATATATCACGCTATAAAAACTGACGGATAGAAAAAACTGTATTTCAACAGGGTCGGCTTATGTTTTTTTTTCAAAGTGAGAGAATTCCATAGAGAATGTCGCCCGTCCCTGACTCTCCGAACGCAAAGCCGTCATAAACCCGAACATCTTTTCCATAGGCGCGCAGGCCTTCACCTCTCCGGCGGAGCTTTTGAGATCCATGCTGACAACCTGACCGCCGCGCTGCGTTATAAGACTTATCACATTGCCTGTGAATTCGGACGGGGAAACAAGCGTTATAAGCATGATAGGTTCAAGCAGCACGGGAGAGGCAGACCTGCAAGCCTCGTCAAAGCAGAGGCTGGCGCAGGCCGTAAACGCCGCGATTGTGCCTGTAAGCTCGGAATAAGTGATTTCGGTAAGCGTAACGCCTGTGTCAATGCAGGGATACCCCATAGCCGCGCCGGAATTGAGAGCCCCCATCACACCGCTTTCTACCGCCTCGAAAATTTCAGACGGAATGTCTGCCCGCCGCACAGCGCAGACATATTTGTTGCCGCTGCCTCGCGGCAGCGGCTCCAGGCGCAGCGTGAGTGCGGCTGCCGTCTCTTTGCCGGCAACCACGCGCGAAAAGGTTTCGCGCCTTTCCACCACCGAACTTATGGATTCACGGTAAGTAACCTGCGGATTGCCAACACGCGCCTCGATCTTGTATTCCTTCAAAATCCGTGTTACCAGAACTTCAAGATGGAGCTCGCCCATGCCAGATATGATAAGCTGTCCGGTTTCTTCGTTCTCCCGCTTGGTAAAAGTCGGGTCTTCTTTGGATAGGATTTCCAGAATATCGTTTAATTTGTCACGTTCCGAAACGGTTTTAGGCTCTATCGACACAGAAATAACAGGTTCGGGGAACTGCATCTTCTCCAAAATCACCTGATAAGCCTCGCTTCCTATCGTGTCGCCTGTTTGAGAGACTTTTAACCCGATGATAACGCCTATATCTCCGGCAGAAAGCGAGTCCATCGGCTCGGATTTATTGGAATGCATACGCAAAATGCGGTTTACCCGTTCCCGCTTCCGCTTACCGATGTTATAAACCGCTGTGCCGCCCTCGATTTTTCCGGAATACATACGTATATAACAAAGACTTCCCGCTTCTCTATCGTTTTGTATCTTAAAAACAAGCCCCAAAGGCTTCGCTTTGGGGTCGCAGGGGATTTCCGTAGTCTCGTCTGTTTTCACGTTGTAAGCAAGCGCAGGCGCGGTCTCGTCCGGCGCGGGCAGGTAGTCAATCACGGCGTCGATCAACGGCTGAACACCCAAATTGCGCCGCGAAGCGCCGGCAAGCACCGGCAAAAGCTCCCGCTTTAACACCGCCTTACGCAGCTCGGCGCGGATAAGCTCTGGCGGAACCGGCTCGCCGGAGACGTACAATTCGGTTATTTCGTCCGACACCGAAGAAAGCGCGTCAATCAGCTTTTCGCGCCATTCGGACGCCAATGCCATGTTATCCGGCGCGATTTCAGAGTAAACAAGCTCCCCGCCGTCATCGCCTTTCCAGCGTATTTCCCGTTCGCTGATGAGGTCGATTACTCCGGCGAAAGCCGATTCTTTTCCCAGCGGGATTTGAATCGCCGCCGGTTCCACGCGCAGTTTTTCGCGGATGTCCGCCAACACTTGAAAAAAATCCGCCCCCACGCGGTCCATCTTATTTACATAGCCAACGCAGGGGGTATGGTAACGCTCCGCCTGCCGCCAGACTGTCTCAGTCTGCGGCTCGACGCCCCGCACCGCGTCAAAAATTGCCACCGCGCCGTCGAGCACGCGCAAAGAACGCTCCACCTCCGCTGTAAAATCAACATGCCCCGGCGTATCAATGATATTTATCTGAAAACCGCGCCAATAAGTGGTTGTCGCGGCGCTTTGAATCGTTATGCCTCGTTCCTGTTCCTGCTCCATCCAGTCCATAACAGCTTCGCCATCGTCAACCTCGCCTATCTTGTGGCTCTTGCCGGTGTAGTAAAGTATTCGCTCTGTCGTCGTGGTTTTTCCGGCATCTATGTGCGCCATTACGCCGATATTCCGTATCTTTTTCAGCATGGTAGCTAAGTGTATACCAAATTCCCGGTAAAAAGTTAAGGGGCGTAAGGCGAAAAAGCCGGTTTTGAACCGGCGTTACGTCAAAAATTATTTTTTGCAGTGCGGGCACTTCGCGGACGATCCACCCTCGTCGCAGCAAGCGCAGCCCTTCCGCCTAAAAATCCTGATTATGTACAAAATCAGCGCAGCCAAAGCCGCCGTGCCTATCGCCGCAACTGCTATCATCTGAAAAACCACGAAAGCTCCTTTAATACGGCAGCCGAGTTCAAGATATGAGGCTGCCCAACTGAAACACGATGAAACTGACCACCCAGCCTGTAAGCAGCAGGAATACGACCTCAAAGCCAAGCCACTTCCAGCCGAGTTCAGCTTTGACGACAGAGAGCGCGGCGATGCACGGAGGTATTAGCAGCATGAAAAGCATAAACACGAAGGCGTTCAAACGGCTAATATCGTCACTCAATGCCCGCTGGAGTCCTTTACTCCCTTCGTCCTCCTCCAAACCCACGTGGTATAGGATGCCTAGCGTGGAAACTACGACTTCTTTAGCCGCGAAACCGGTTATCGCCGCTATCGACATTTTCCAGTTAAAACCCAAAGGCTTGAAAACCGGTTCGATGAAACGTCCCGCGATTCCGGCGGCGCTGTGTTCAAGCCGGTCATCCGCCTGAGCCGTCTCGATATAGGCGGCAATCTCATCCCCGTCCGCCTTCGGATTTTTAGCCAGATAACTTGTTTTAAGCTGTTCAACCTGAGAATCGGACATAGGCCGATACGGATAGTTCGTCGTAATCCATATCAGTATCGCGCAGGCAAGAATGATGGTTCCCGCCTTCTTTATGTAACCGCCCAGCTTTTCCCAAGCATGCCAGAGTGCACCTCCAAGAGTCGGCAGGCGGTACGGCGGCAGTTCCATTACCAGCGGCGTCGGGTCGCCCTTCAGCACGGTAGCTTTGAGCAGCGCGGAACTCGCGAGTCCCAGTACGACGCCGCAGGCATAGATCAACATCACCATGTTGGCGGCGTTATCAGGGAAAAAAGCGGCGGTAAATAACACATATATCGTGAGCTTCGCACCGCAGCTCATCATAGGAGTAACAAGCACGGTAACGATACGATCGCGGGCACTCTTCAACGTGCGCGAAGACATCACCGCCGGTACGGAGCAGCCGAAGCCCAGCATCAGCGGGAACACCGATTGTCCGTGCAGTCCGAAACTGTGCAGCAGTTTATCGGTGGCGAACGCGGCGCGAGACATATAACCGACATCTTCCAGAATTGACAGGAAAAAGAACAGCAGCACGATGAGCGGAACAAAGCTGAACACGCTGCCTACGCCGGCGATTACGCCGTCTACAAGCATGGAACGGAACGGCCCCGCCGCCATGTGGTCGTTCAAAAAACCGCTCATAAAGTCAAAGAACGATTGCAACCAGTCCTGCGGGTACGCGCCGATTGTAAACGTAAGTTGAAA
>JAIRSB010000176.1 GCA_031255655.1 Spirochaetaceae bacterium
GGCTTTGTCCGCGCAAGTCCAAACATACGCTAAGTGTAGCATAATTAATTTTTTTCGCAAACCGCTTACCGTGTCGCTGTAATTCTTTTAGACGGTGCAGCGAGATGTCATACTACCGATTGGACAATAGTTGACGGTTTTATGAATGTGTTTATATAAATCAATATGATTTTATAAAGCCAATGCGCGTTGGTTTATTTTTTCATAGAGGAAACTGGTTTGGTGTACGAGTTAATACATGAGATTATCAATCCCCGCGCCGGGACTTCTCGCTCAGAAGTATCTATAAAGACGAAATAGAAACCGGTGATACGGACGCTTACGTTAGGAGTTTATGAATCAACGCGGATTACGAAAAAACAATAAGCGCGTCCGGCTCTATTGTGTATGAACAAAACCTAGACGGCATTATAAATAGGCTGACATTTACGCCGTAATATGTGTGTGGGAATTACATTTCGGACAAGGCTTCAAGCATCGCGTCAATTTCTTCTTCCGTTGTTCCCCGCCCGAAGCTGAAACGCACGGTACCGCCCGGATATGTTCCGGCGGTCTTGTGCGCCAGCGGAGCGCAATGCAGCCCGCTGCGGGTAACTATGCCGTGCCTTTCAAACAAACATCTCGCGGCTTCTCCGGCGTCATAACCGTGGATAAGCAGCGAAACGAGCGCAACGCTATGCTCCGCCTCACGAACGCCATAAACCGTAATGTTTTTGAGCGGGCGCAGTCCGGCTAGAAAACACGATGTCAAACTGAGTTCCCGTCGCCTGATATTGTCTATACCGGTGCGTAAAAGTTCCTCTATCGACGCGGCCAGACTGAGCATGCCAATCGTGTTTCCCGTGCCCGGCTCGAACTTATCCGGCAGAAATTCCGGCATATCAAGAGAATGTGACGCGCTGCCTGTTCCCCCCGCCAGCCACGGACGCATAGCGCGGGCGGCATCCTCACTAATCACAAAACCGCCGATACCAGCAAGCGCGCCAAGTCCCTTATGTCCGGTAAACGCAATTACATCAGCAAGCCCCGCCATCGTACAGGGCAGCGCGCCGGCAGTTTGCGCCGCGTCCAGCACAGTGAAAACACCATATTCATGGGCGATAGCAAAACATTCGGATACCGGCAGTATCGTGCCAAGAACATTTGACGCGTGGGACATGAATAGAGCCCGCGTATTTTTTCTGATTGCTTTGCGAAGCGTACCGGCTTCCACGCGGCCGTCCGCGCCGCACGAAAGCCAGTCAATATCAATTACTCCGTTTTTCCGCAAGGATTCAAGCGGACGGGCAATCGCGTTATGTTCCACGCTTGAGGCAATCACGTGGTCGCCCGGCCTTAGCAGGCCGTTTACTGCCATGTTGAGAGACAGCGTCGAGCCGCTGGTGAACGCCACCTTCAAAGGGTCCGCCGCGCCGAATAGTGCTGCGACAGCCTGACGCGCCCGAAGAGCTATCGCTCCCGCCTCAAGCCCTTCAAAATTCCGCGCGGCGTTCAAGTGCGCTCCTCCGGCATATTCGCTGATTTCCTTGATCACAGCGGTGGATAAGGCAGGCGAGGTGGCGGCGTAGTTCGCGTATATCATATCGTAATTACGCTGGAAGCCCCACTCAAAAGGTTAGCGATGTACATCATATCGACGATGCTGCCTACGGCTAGGGAGTCGGCCAATTTATAGTAATTTGCGCAAGTCCCGCAGGTGTAAACCCCCGCGCCCTTCTCTTCCAGTGTTTTGAGGTCGGGAACGGTATTCGCCTCTCCCGTAGTGAGCCGCGCCCCGCCGTTCAAAAAGACTAAGGCCTCAGGCGGCGGGTCTATTTGGGTCAGCGAAAAGATGAAGCCTTTGATGAGCAAACGCCCCAAGTCATCAGCCCCCCTCCCCATGCAATCCGAGCTTATAAGAACGACAGGCCCTTTTTTCTTTTCCGCGGGCTTAAACGTTTCCGGCGTTTCGTTCCGTGTACTGTTTGATACCTCAGTGCCAGATTGATGCGAGTTTACGCCTTTAACGATGACTGCGCGGTACACGGACGCGCCGGACATAGCCTCCTCCGTGTACGAAAAACCGCACCCTGTTCCGTTTGCCATCTTTTCTAGATTCCGCACGGCGGCGATGTTATCCACCAAGACGATGACCCCTTCCGCGTCCCCTACGGCCAGAACTTCTTTTGCTTTAACTACTGGAATCGGGCATGGCTGCCCCAGCATATCCAACGTTTTCATATTAAGCCTCCTCTAATATCATTAACGATTTATCTAATCGTATTATACGCTTTTTGTATTATATGCTTTCACAAACAATCACGGCTTATTGAATAAGCCCGCTGTCTTTTTTCATCACAAGGCCGCGCTCAAGCCTGTGGTCTTTCACTTCCAAAACTTTTATCAGAAGTCCGTCAAACTCAATCTCCGTCTGTTCTCCGTCTTCGGGCACTTTACCGAGCAGTCCCAAGACGAATCCGGCGAATGTGTCATACTCATCTACCGGAAGTTTCACATCAAGAGCGGCGGCGAGCTTGTCTAGCGGTGCGGCTCCGTTCACCAACAATTCTCCGGCATGGGTTGTTTTTTCGATGAGCAGACTGCCGGAACCTTTTGCGTCGATATCGCCGATGATGGCCTCAAGCAAATCATACATAGTGATTACTCCGGTAAAACCGCCGTATTCGTCGATTACAAGCGCAAAGCCGTTCCGCCCTGTTTTCATCTGTTTCAGAAGCACATCGGCTTTAACCGATTCCGGGACGAACTGCGCCTCACACACCGCGTTTTTCATCACATTGGAGCGCGAATGGTCGTCAAGCAACAGGTAATCGCGCGTGGAAAGCACACCCGATATATCATCGGCAGTGCCGCCGCAGACAGGATAATAGCTGTAGGGATTATTTGTTATCGTTTTATGCCATGTTTCGTCATTATCTTTCAAAAACAGCATGATTACGTCAAGTCTGTGTGTCATGAA
>JAIRSB010000219.1 GCA_031255655.1 Spirochaetaceae bacterium
CCGGAACCTACCGGCTGGAAGTAAGCACCCAGTACACGGGCGCCAAAGGCAAGTTTCTCAAATCCCCCCGCACTGCGGTCTTCGACCGTCTGTTGACTGCCGCGGCTGTCAAGCAGGCTGTGTAACTTATTCAAACCGCTCTGTTTGGAGTGCTCAAACCGCCCTGTTTGAAGTGCTCAAACCGCACTGTTTGAGGTGCTCAAACCGCACTGTTTGAAGTATTCAAACCACACTGTTTGAGGTGTTCAAACTGCCCTGTTTGAGGTGTTCAAACCGCTCTGTTTGAGGTGTTCAAACTGCACTGTTTGAGGTGCTCAAACTGTACTGTTTGAAGTGTTCAAACTGCTCTGTTTGAGGTGTTCAAACCGCTCTGTTTGGAGTGTTCAAACTGTATTGTTTGAGAAAAGCGGGGTCAGTAGGCGAATGAGCAATGGGCTTTGCAAGGAAACTGGCGGGTTGTCATTGCGAAAGGCTGCTCCGCCTGCGAAGCAGGCGGCATGGGAGAAGCGGGCTTCACGGGAGCCAAAATCTCCACCCGAAGCAATCCTGTGGCGAGTGGGTTTTGCAATGAGGGCTGCGACTCGGCTGGGACGGCTGTTTGGGGTTTTACATCTCGGCGGCTAATTTATCGGTGCGCCACCAAACAAGTTTTACGTTATAGTTCGTGGACAAAAGAGCGGAAAGTATGCCGTTTTCAGAAACATCAAAGGCACAATACAGAAGCTCGTCGTTGGATACGTTTATTACTCCGCGCCGCTGTTCATCTGAACCGTCCGTGGCAAGTAACAGAATGGAAAATCCGGTTTCTATTGGGTAATAAAAAAATACGCGCCCGCCGTTCATGACGCCGAACATTGAATACAAAAGATTTTCGTTTGTTCTCCGGCTGTTCGTGTACGAATATGTTTCAAAAAACGGAATGTCTATGCTGCCGGAAAATGACTCGGCTCCAGCGTTTATAAACCACAAGCAGGAACGGTCTATTTCTCGTCCAGACAGGGTGTTTGTGGATTCGTCCATGATTTCGCGGTAATAATCTATTTTCAGATATATTTTGCGCTCGTCTGGAGCTATGCTGACAGCGTCCAGAGACGGTGTCAGCCCGAATCTCCCGTCAGGAACTGGGAGTGTGTCGTTTGAAAAGTAAATGTCATAAACCTGATTGCCGGCGGAATCATACCAGAATACGCGCCGGCCTGCCGGAAGCTGGCAGACGACTACAAGGTCATCGTCCTCGGATGTAAATATGTTTTCTATGCGCGGAAAGGGAACGCCGCCTTTTCCTTCCTGTCCCAGATAATCGACAAATTTTCCGTCCGCGTCAAAATGAAGGACGAGTCTGTCAAGCATTGTCTTCCGCTCGGTGTCAAAGCTGTGTCGTTCCGGTGAAAGTCTGTCTTCCACAAAAATATGTTTTGCGGAATTGACGGCGATTGATCCCGGCTCGCGCAGCGGCCATTTGTATGACCAGCGGGTTATCGCGGCATCTTCTGTTTTTTCTCTCAATGTCAACGGCGGCGGGTTTGTATCTTCGTTGTAAATTAAAAACAGTAAGTCGCCGTAAGAATTATAACGCGCTATTTTCTCGCCGTTCCCGTTTGAAATGTAAAAAAGCCCGTCGCGCATTTTCAATGCGGTCTTTCGTGTGCTGCGCTCGCCTTCCAAATCAAACATATCAAGTTCATCTTCCAGCCGCCCTATGTCAAAGCTGAATAAATCTTCACGCTCGACAGAAAGGTTTCTGTTTTCCGTGCAGGATAAAAAAACAAATGTGCAGCATAGAAACGCCGTGAGCTTGTAATTTTTCATTCATCACTTCCTTCTGAATACTGTATAGCTAATGTCAGGAAAAATGCGATTTAGGCGTTCAGTTTCTGTCAGAAAGCGTGTGCTCAAATAGCTGCTGCCCAAGGCTTCATATATTGTGGTGAAATTTTTTAGATGGGATTCAAGTTCGCGCATCGCGTAATCTCTCCATTTTGGCAGTGATTTAACATTCTGTGTCGAAATTAAACGCGGCCAGTCCGAGCTTAACGCGAGCAGCATCTCCCGCGCTGCCTGTTTTAACGCGCGCTCTTTTATGCCGGTTTCATTCTTAAAGCGTTCCGCCAATTCCGCCATGCGCATGGAGGCGTGAAAAAGATGGCGGTAAAACTGTCCTGTCGATTCGTCAAGCCACGATTCCGCGTATCCGTTAAAGCCGGAGGAAGAAAACTCCGGCTCGGATGTCTGAAAAAGTGTTTCGTTCTGGCTGTCTATGTATTCCGAAGGTGTCATGAATTTTATTTTATCGTTTCTGCATCCGACGCGAAAAACGGATTCCAAAAATACGATTCCTTCATGCCAAAAACGCCCCAAGAAGTCAGCGTCCCACGCGCACAGGCTTACGGGTGTCCCTTCGCACAAATCTTCGCGCATCAGCGCCTCCGCGCTGGACAGCGCGGAGGCGCGTCCTTTAATGAATTGCTCCGCGTAGTTTCGGGCTTTCTCCGCCGCCTGTTCTGGATTATAAACGGCGCGCGGTCTTTCGCTGTCTCCTATGGTGTAGTATTTATATCCTGTGGAAAGCCGTGTGCCGTCATCTTCTATAAAGGATCTGATGTTTTCAAGCGGCAGGTCGTCCGCCGCGTCATGGAAAAAATTACGGAAAAGGCTTTCTACCGGAAATCCTTGTTCTCTGTCCATTATGTCCCGGTAAGCATAAAAATCTTTTATCAGCAGGTGTAAGCCTTGTTTTGTTTTCAATGGAAAAAAACTGCCGTACTTTGAGCGCGGTTCCGCCAAAATAGCGCCGAGTGTGTCTATGATTGTATAGTCAATTCCATAGTTTCGCAGATATGCGCTCAATTTGGGATGATAGCCCATATCCGGCAGCCAGAAGCCGTCGGGTTTCACGCCGAAAAACTTTTTGTGCGAAATAAGCGCGGTTTCAATTTGAGCGCGTATTACCTCATAGTGTTCCAGATAGAAGGGCAGAAAACAGTTTGTCGCGGGCGAGGCCAAGAGTTCCAGCCGGCCCTTTTTCTGATAGTACGAAAGAACTTTTGGGATATTTTTGTCGTAGCGTTCCGTAAAATTAACGCGCCGTTCTATCGCGGTGTCATAATAGTATTCTGCCAGTTTCCGCATGGCTGCGTCGTCTTTTACGCGCTCAAGTTCTGTTTCACCGAAGGCTATTTGGCTGTCAACATAGTCTATGTAATGGCTTATTAGGGATTTGTCTGCCAGCAGGTGGCATAGTACTGGTGAAACCGCCATAGCCATGCGGAAGGGTATTCTATCCGCTTCAAGGCGGTCGAACATTTCTAGTAATGGGAGCAGTGTCTCCGAGACTGCCGCGAAAAATTGGATTTCTTCAAATGAAAAGTTGATTTTATCTTTACGCACGAATGGGATGTGCGCGTTCAATACTATTGAGATAACATTTTTATCGGTCATCTGCTGTTATGAGCTATAGCTTTTGTACGAAAATGAAATTCCTTCGCTGTTTCTCAAAACAAGTAAGTCATCCATGCCAGACATACGAAGGATGGTATCTTTGTCATGAACGGGTGCGCTTCTTTCTGAAATTTCAAGCATTTTTGGAAGTCTGAACGGGTTTGTTACGGCCAATACTGTCTCGCCGCCAGCGTGTTCCACGCAGAGCTCGACATGGTATGGGGTGTCTTCTATCATGTTGCATGTTTCACGGCAGTGTTCATCCGGCGGAAAATTGATGTACCATTCCGAATCGGTCTCGCTCACCGGAATGGTAAACAGGGAACTTGCTCCGCAGCCCATTTCACATTTGTCCAAACTTACTCGAAGGAAATATTTGTGAAAGCCGGACAGCTTTTCATATAGTTTTTTATCAGCGTCCCGAATTTCCCAAAATACAAAGACCCACAGCGGGTCCCGAACAATAGCGTCAATGCGGGTGATGTTGTAGCGTTTCGGTAACTCCACTGGCTCTGGAACGAGCGGCGCGTCTTCGTTGTCAGCAAAATCTGTGTCTATCGCCGTTGTGCCGGTTTGAAAGAATGTTAAGCACGGTGCGTTGTCTAGCAGTTCTTCAATAATGAACGGACGGTCTAGTTCTTCCGGTATGTCTACGCCGAAATGAACGGCTAGGGTTCTCAGTTCCGGTGTGGAGAGTCTTTCAAGATATGAAAGATTCATATTTACGCTTGGCAGCATGGTTCTATCATCTCTAATTTCCCCGCTCGTTGTCAAGGGGACGCGGCGGGAGGCCGATTTAACATTTATCCGTAGTCTTTATCATCGACGACAAAGAGCATGAAATCCGCAAAGCTTTTTATGCAGAAATCGCCGAAGTGAAAACCTTAGCTTGCTGAAAAACTCGTCCTGCCTGCCAAACGAATCATGGACTTTACTCTAATAGGGTAGATAGGATCTCGGCAATTCCTGACACAAAAAGTATAATTCTTTGAGTTTTGCAACGTCATATTCTGTGCTGCAATCATCATATATTCTTAAATATTGCAATAATCTGGCAGTCTGGACTTGTATAACGATACCGAATGGTTATCGTTTATCAGCCAATAGTTGGGTAGGTGCGGAGTCGCGGGGCGGTAGTATTTATTTTTTCAGCGCTGCTAACTTCATAGTCAACCACAACACGGCGCAGTTAATTACAAAACGCAAACCGTATTTCCGGCCGTCCAGTATGTCGGTATAAATAACATTGTGGTATGACACTTTCTCAACATCAATATTTTTCAATTCTGAATATATAATATCCGCAAATTTCGTTCCGCGTACAGCAGCCCAAAAGTGTTTCGTCCGCTGAGTCATTATAAAACTTTCCCACGGTTTGACGCCAGCATAGTGTATTATATACGGATTTTTACGCGCCGAATCATACCTGCATCTGAATTCTTTTATCATTTTTTTACTCATATCCACTTCAAAAACATTCCAGTTCATTTCTAAAAAATCAACTTTTCCTTCGCATACGATATTAAATATATCTTGATCTGCAAATTTGTATGTATCAGCATTTGCATGATATACATAATCAAATAATTTTTCCTCAGAAATTTCTTTAATAAAAACATTCGTATTAAATACCATGATTCCAGCATTAAAATAGTTATGATGGCTTTTCAAAGCTAATTTTTTGGCATGTTTTCTAAAGCTGTCCTCACTTATCAAGTTACAGTCGCGCACGGCTCTTATCATACATCCGGCGTCCCCATCTATCATTTTTGCTATGTCAGCTAAACAGACAATATCGCTGTCCAAATATATCACTTTATCATAATTGCTAAACATATATGGAATGAATAGTCGATAATAGATCTCTTTATTGCATACGGTACCTGTATAAGCGTGGTTTAAACTATATTTTTCTACATAAGAATTTACATCGATAAAATCGAGTGAGAAATTTTTATAAGCAGTTACTTGATCTTTTAACATCTCTTGATACTTTCTAGAAATATCAGAATATAATATATATAACTTATAAAAGTTGTCAGCGTTCGAGTTTTCCGCTATAGAATGAATCGTTACCGCCGTATACGGAAGGAATTTGTCATTCGCACAAAAACATACAGGTATTATCTTTTTCTCCATATGTTAAATCGCCTTTGAATCAGTCCAGTATTTTGGCGGATTGCTCGAAAAAAATATCAAAGACAGTTCCGTACTCCACATCTATCTTTCCGGCCGCGGCGTTTTCAGTGCGTCTAATTTCATAGTTAGCCACAACGCGGCGCAGTCAATTATAAAACGCAAGCCGTATTTCTGTCCGTTAAGTATATCGGTATAGATAACATTGTGGTATGACATTTCTTCAACACTAATATTTTTCAATCCCAAATATATAATATCCGCAAATTTCGTTTCACGAACAGTCATCCAAAAATATTTTGTTCTTTGCGTCATTATAAAGTTTTTCCATGGTTTTACACGGGAATAATGTATTATATACGGATTTTTCCGTGCTATATTATACGCGGATCTGAATTCTTTTATCATTTTTTTACTCATATCCACTTCAAAAACATTCCAGTTCATTTCTAAAAAATCAACTTTTCCTTCGCATACGATATTTAGTATATCTTGATCCGGAGCCGAATACATATTACGTCTTACATAATCAAATAATTTTTCTTCAGAAATTTCTTGAATAAAAATATTTGTATTGAATACTATCACTCCAGAATTAAAATAGTTATGGTCGTCTTTTAATCCTAATTCCTCAGCACGTCTTCTAAATTCGCTTCCGTTTATCAAAAACTCATAATCACGCACAGCTTTTATCATGCATCCGGAATCTCCGTCTGCCATTTTTGCTATGTCGGTTAAGCAGATAATATCACTGTCTAAATATATCACTTTATCATAATTGCTGAACATATACGGAATCAAAAGCCGGTAATATACCTCTTTACTAAAAGCTTCGGTGGTGTAAACCTCGTTCAAATTATGTTTTTCCACATAATCATTTACATCGACAAAGTCGAGTGAAAAGTTTTTATAGGCGCTTACCTGTTCTTTTAACATTTCCTGATACTTCTCAGAAATATCAGAATATAATATATACAATTTATAAAAGTTGTCAGCGTTCGAGTTTTCCGCTATAGACTGAATTGTTACCGCCGTATACGGAAGGTACTTATCATTCGCACAGAAACATACAGGTATGACTCTTTTATCCATAATATATGTTAAATCCCTTTTGGAAGCAGCCTATTATTTAAGCAGATTGCTTGAAAAAAAATTATCAAAAACGGTTTCGTACTCCGCGTCTATCTTTCCGGCTGCGGCGTTTACGGCGCGTAATTCTGCCTCGTTCATTGCGGTGTGCCCTTCGCGCCCGCTGATATTATACGGTGCGAGCCTGCTGCCGTTCAAGGTATCCGTTAAATAAGCGTCCACATTGTAGCGGCAGAATTGAAACTTATTACCCGGAAGATTGGCGTCCGACAGACTTACAGATACCATCAAAACATAACGGTTATTATTCCCGCCGCTTTTGAAACCTATCCTGCCAAGCGATACGGCAAAAGCGTTTCCTATACGGTTTTGCATATCCCCTTCAACCTTAACCGCTACAGGTATTCCACGCGCGATTTTAGACGCTTCTATCCGGTAGTAAGCGCTGTTTTTCATCTTGGATAAAGTGCCGGATGAGTCTCCGGCGGAAGAACCGGAAAGCACATGCAAAAGATTGCCGTACAACTCATTCGCGCCGGCGATTGTTGCGGCAAGCTGATAGCGCGAAAACGCCTCCATACTGCCTTTTTCCGCGTTCGGTATGGCGGTAAGCTCGTCTATAACGTGAATATTTTCGCGTATCATACCGGAATATAAGGCCGCGGCTTTCTTTTTATCCAGCACTGCAGCCGCATACCAATATTTATCCGTGCCGCTCCGCCATACGCCGGCAATTTCGGCGCCGATAAGACTGTCCATAGATGCGGAAGTCTTGATGTCTTCACGCGCCGTGTTGTTTTCAGTTATGGCAATGGAACCGTTATGCATTGCTTCACTGTAATTCGTAAGGTTTGAAAATTCCGCCTGTATCGACTGTCCGAAAACAGCGGTCAGCGCGGCAAAAGCTCCGCGTTCCGCGGCGGCACGGTCGGCTCCGGAACCCACGGCAGCCACATACAAATTCTTGTCGTATACACTGTAAGGCGCCGAAACCCACGCCGGTTCGTCATTCGAGGTGTTTGCCGCCGCGCTTGGCAACGCGGCAGACGCGCCGTTTTGCATTGTGTCTAATGCCGCCCGCGCCGCGGCAACGGCTTCCGCGTCCGGCGTTTTGGCGTTACTGGCACAGCCGGACAGTACGACGCAGACTATCAGCGCGGCCTGAAAATTTTTCATTTTAAACATATTCCCTCCAATAAATTCAGCCGCCCCGCAGCGGTGTTTATAATTTTTTCTTCACTCTCAATCCTTTTTGATCCGGAGTAGTAATTTATCCTAATAGTATGCTCGCCCGGTTCCATGTTGGCTGCCCCTATCCAAGCCTTAGCCGGCAGGTAACGCTCCATTCTGATGTCAGCGCGTTCTGTCGCGTCAAAAGCAGCTTTCGCGGCAAAAGCCGTCAGCGTACCCACAGCTTCACTATCGCTCCCACGCGCGGCGGCATCCGCCATCACAAACACGGACGCGTATTTAACTGCCGACCGAACCAAAGTCTTCAAAAAAACCGCGTTGAATTTTGCCTTGTATGTTTCCGCTACGGCTTTACCCACATCTTCCAAAAGCTCCAGTTTTAACGGCTTGTCGTCGTCAATTATCATCTCAATTGAAGTGATTGAATCCGGGCGCGGTGTCAAAACCGGAAGCCGCAGTTGCGCGTAATCCAGCCCGTATTCATACGGCAATAAAAACGGGATGGTTTCTTCTTTCTTCACAGGCGAAAGTCCTGTAAAACATACAAGATTGACACGCGCTTTTTCATCCTGCCGGCGCAGCTCTTCGGCTGTTTCATCGCCTGCTTCGCCGGATAAGACAAGGCTGGACGGAATCGGGTTGTAATATACGCCCGGAGCCGTCAAAAACGCGCTCCTAAGCTGCAACAGGTTTATGCGGGCATCGTCATAAGCGCCGTCGGCGCGGTAAAAAAGCGCGCCCAGATAATCGGCTAACGCAGAGTTCGTAAAATTTACAGGTTTGCTTTCCGGCAGTTTTATTCCGGAAAGGCTGTCTTTATATTCATCTCTCATTTCACGATTTATTTTATCATATTCGCCGGCAAGGGTGCGGAGTTTTTCATTTATTTTGCGTGTTTCCACAAGCGCGCCGTCAATGTTTCCCATATGATAATAGTTAATCGCGTTAAAAACATTGATATAAATATTCTCGTAATCCTCTCCCGCGTAACTTTTGACGTTGTCATTTAATATGTAAGATGCGGCTCCCTCACTTATGCTTTTTGTGGCGGCGTTTTCTATCAACTTTTCAGCTTGTCCCAAATCTTTGGCTGATTCCCTGTACATACTCGCGTAATGCTCCAAAAGCCCTCTATCCAGATAGAGCAATATTTCGTTTTTGGGTGGATATACGAGCTTTTTGCTTTTTTGGGCTTTGTCAATCAGTTCAACGCCTTTTTCAAAGTTTGAGATTTGAACGGCGTTGTCCATTTCCCAATAGGCTCGCTCATTTGTGGCGCACGATACGCACAGGAAAACTAGAAATACGCTAAAAAAAGCGTTTTTCATAATTTGAACGGAGAACGTTTTATGTTTTTCCTCACGGTATCTTCACCTTCCCACAGGATTCTATCCGTTTCCATGTTGGTCAATGTCGCTTTCACATAATAAGTCCGCGTCGAAACATTGCCTGCGGTGTCAACAATTGAGCGCACTTCGCCTGTGAACGCGAGTGCGGCTCCCGTTTCACGCCCTATAGCCGACGCGGTTTCTTCACTCGCATTGTTGTTATTCTGGTCGGCGCGTTCGGCACGTATGGCTTCGCGGGCAGCGCCGCTTTCCACAAAGTCTAGTTTACCGCTGTTTATTATGCTGGCACGAAGGCTGTTGGAGATTATCTGCATATCTATATGTTCGCTTGAGGCGTTCCTGAACGGCAAAACTATGGCGGCAGGCGCTTCGCCTTTATGGTTTTGAGCGTAAAAATTCATAAATCGGTCTACGTTAGTTGAATCCAAACAGCTTTGTATCAGGTTGTTGCAGACTTGCTGAACATCGTTATCGTTCCAATAACCGCTTAAATCCGCCTGACTGTCTACCCGCGTTACTTTCGGCGCGGACGAGCACGAAACAAGCAATACTACAGGTATTGCCACGGCCAGCGCATGCCGGAAATTATTTTTTATGAAAAAAAATCGCATTTGTTATCCCTCTTTACAAAACATATTTTCTAAAAAATTCGCTTTTTTAGAACGGATTTATCTTACAAGATGGGCGTTTTTTCATCAAGTTGTCCGTTCAGTAATCTAACATTTAGGTATCGTCATCATCACAGATAACAGAGCATGGAATCCGCCCAGATTTTATGCAAAAACCACCGAAATGAAAACCTTATCCCGTTGAAAAACTCATCCCGCCTCCCAAACGAACTGCGCGCTTTCCGGTATCCCTCATTCACAAGCCGCACGCATACCAGTGCCGTCAGTCCTATGAAGCGTTGGCAAACCGGTACCGGTATGCTAAAATATTTTTTTCAGGCGGGCATACCGCCTGTTTTTGGAGGACGCAATGGAAATATCAAACTTTCATAAGGCCAGGTACGAATACAAACCGAAACTGCCCGCTATTCTGGCGGGTGATATGGACGAACTGACTGTCGAAACGGGCGCAGCTACGGAAGCTCTTTCCGGGCATGAAGAAATCAAGGCTATGTTCAAACACAGCTACGGAAAGCCGGTAGCGCGTTTTGTCAAGGGCAAAGGCGGGCAGAGCAGAAACGCGCTGAACGTGGGCGTGATACTTTCCGGTGGACAGGCCCCCGGCGGCCATAACGTCATTGCCGGACTGTTTGATGGACTAAAAAAGGGCAATCCCGCTTCAAAGCTATACGGATTTCTGGGCGGACCCTCAGGGCTGACCGGCGGCAAATATATAGAAATAAGCGCGGAACTGGTGGACAAATACCGGAACACCGGCGGCTTTGACATGATAGGTTCAGGGCGTACCAAAATTGAAACGCCTGAGCAGTTCGCGGCCTCTATGGAAACTGCCGGGAAGCTCAAACTGAACGCGCTGGTGATAATCGGAGGTGACGACAGCAACACAAACGCGGGCCTTTTGGCCGAATACTTTCTGGAAAAGGGCGCAGGTGTTCAGGTGATAGGCTGCCCGAAAACGATAGACGGGGATTTGAAGCATCTACATATCGAGGCATCCTTCGGCTTTGATACCGCCGCCAAAACCTACAGCGAGCTTATCGGCAACATTGCGCGGGACGCCAACAGCGCAAAGAAATACTGGCATTTCATAAAGTTGATGGGGCGCGCCGCAAGCCACATCGCACTTGAGGCTGCTCTGCAAACCCGCCCGAACCTTTGCTTCATATCGGAGGAGGTCGAGGCGAAGGGGCTGTCGCTGTCGCAGATTGTCGGGCAGATATGCGACTCTGTGGTAAAGCGCGCAGAGGGCGGCGAGAATTTCGGTATAGTCCTTATACCGGAAGGGCTTGTTGAGTTTATTCCCGAAGTTAAGGCTCTTATTTCGGAATTGAACGACATCATGGCCCATCATAAAGGGGAATTCGACAAAGTCCTAACCTTTCAGGAGCAAAAAACATGGCTCAAAACCCGCCTCTCGCCTGCCTCGTCATCGCTCTTTGACGAACTACCCGAAGAAATCGCCAAGCAATTGCTCATCGACCGCGACCCGCACGGCAATGTGCAGGTTTCGCGCATAGATACCGAAAAACTTTTGATGCGTCTTACGGAGAAACAGCTTGCCGTGCTGAAAGCCGCCGGAAAGTTTAAGGGTGAGTTTTCGGCGCAAGGGCACTTCTTCGGTTACGAGGGGCGCGCCGCTTTCCCCAGCAATTTTGATGCGGACTACTGCTACACGCTGGGTTTTAACTCGTTTGCTCTGATAGCCGCCGGACTTACAGGCTATATTTCAAGTGTCCGCCGTCTTGCCTTCCCCGCTTCCGAATGGATAGCGGGCGGCGTCCCCATCACAATGCTTATGAACATGGAGCGGCGCAAGGGGAAGGATAAGCCTGTCATTAGGAAGGCTCTGGTTGATCTGGACGGCGCGCCGTTTAAGGCTTTTGCCGCTATGCGGGACGAGCTTGCTGTCAAAACGCTGTTCAGGTACCCGGGCGCCATCCAATACTACGGCCCGGAAGAGGTCTGCGGGCAGACGACTATGACGCTGCGGCTGGAACACGGGAAATAAGCGGCGCTTGTATGGGCGGGGCGGCGGAAATAGAGGGAACGGATGCGCGCCGGAGCAGGGAGGAGGGACTCATTGTGTATCCGGTCTACTCGCGCAGGGCTGGTGGTCTTTCAATAGGTATAAATCTATATCCTGACAAGAAGCATTGCAACTTCAACTGTAGATACTGCGAGGTTTTTCCGTTTGCGAGTGATGTTCGCTTCTCGCCTGAGTTAATGGAAGGTGCGCTGCGAAAAGCGGCGGCTTACGCTCTGTCGCGTGGTATGGCTGTTAAGGACATCTGCTTCTCGGGAAACGGCGAGCCTACGCTTTCGCCTGCTTTTCCGGTGGCTTTGCGGAGGGCGTCAGCCCTCCGCGATTCTTTGTTTGCGGGCAGTGATATTGTTGTTATAAGCAATGGTACGGGGCTTTTGCGGGAAGATTGCTTTAATCTGCTGCAAGATGCTGTCCGTCTGCCTGTGGCGTTGAAGCTCTGGTTAAAGCTGGATGCCGGAAGTGCGGATTGGTACAGAAGGATTGACGATGGCGCGGTTGACTTTGAGGCTCTGGTTGGGGTGGTAAAAGAGTTCTCGCGGCGCGGCGACTGTGTTATTCAGACTATGCACTGTTCGGTGGACGGCGAGGCGCCGTCTGATGACGAGCTTCGCGCTTGGGCGGCTCTTGTAACGGAGATAGCAAAGGGCGGGAACACGCATCTGGTGCAGATTTACGGGAAGGCGCGTCCGAGTCCGCATGACCCTGTGTGTTCGGATCTCCCGCTCGCTTCGCTGGAAGGACGCGCCGCCCTTCTAAGGGCGGCGTTTGAGAGAGCGGGCGTGGCTGTCCCTGTCGCGGTCTATAAGTGAGTAGCTTTCTGCGGATGGATTGGATGCGGATAGATTGGATATTGAAAGGGAACTCTTCTATATATAATCCATGTGAGAGCGATGTTCCGCTTAGTTAGGGCGGCTGTCTTGCCGGTGGTTTTGCTTGTGGTAGCATCTGCCGCGCTGCCCGCCTTGCCGCTGGATGTTTTGACGGACGGGGAGTTGAAGGCGGCGTTGCTGCGCGGCGAGCTTTTAAGCGAGACGCGCTTTGATGCTGCCGGTACGCTGTTTATGCCGCGCTCTGCGCCTGTCCGCGCTGCCTTCGATAAGAGCAGTGCGGAGCTTTCCCCGTCTATGGTTTCCGAGAGTGTTTTCTTGTACAAGAAGCCTGCTGCCTTCGCCGGAGGCGAAGGCGGGGAGTGCACGGAGGCGGAGATGCTGCGGGTTCTGAATACGCTTAGCTCTATAAGTTCTCTGGCGGGGCTTCAATACTATTCCGCCAGCCGCAAAGCGATGCGCGTCTTCTACGAGGAATCAGAGGTGGTGAACAATCCGCAAGAGAAAGCGCCGGTGGCAGACCCTCTCTTCGCGGATAACGCGCCTCCCGCTTTTACGCTTTACGCGCGTCAGAAAGACTTAACTTTCGGGGATAATGTCTATCGGTATGATTACGCTGTCCACGATAACGCGCTGGTATTTACGCAAACTAACTGCACGCCGCTGCGTTACGGCATCATTCCGGTGGTGCCCAAAGAGGC
>JAIRSB010000227.1 GCA_031255655.1 Spirochaetaceae bacterium
AAAACTGCTTACGGTATAGGCGGGCGAAAGCTGGATAAGGCTAACGTGCTGGCGGTTTCGTGGCGCGAGGAGGCGGCGGCGCGCGGCAATCCGCGCACCGCCGGTGCGCGGATTGCCGAAGAGCTTGTCATGCTGGAAACAAACATCGACGACATGACAGGTGAATCGCTTGGCTTCCTGATGGATAGGCTTTTTGATGCGGGCGCGCTGGATGTAACGCTTACCGCCTGTGTAATGAAAAAGTCCCGTCCGGGCGTCATTGTTTCCGCGCTTTGCCCGCCGTCAAAGCTCTCTGAAATCCGCTCTGTCATATTTGAAAAGTCGAGCGCGATAGGTCTTAGGGAAACTGCTGTGCGCCGCCTTTCTCTGCCGCGTGAGCAGCGGCGGATAAAGTACGAGGGCGGCGAAGCGGAGCTGAAAACCGTGTTCCTTGACGAAAAAAGAAGCCGCTCCAAAATCGAATACCGCGACCGCGCGCGGCTTGCCTGTGAAAAGAATATATCCCTTGCCGAGGCGGAGGAGCTTATAAAGCGTGAATACGGCAATCGCTAAAATTCTTGAGGCTCTGCGGCAAAACGATATAAGCGCGGAAGAAGCCGAAAAGCGCATAATTTCTTTCTATCACGGAGACTTGGGTTTTGCGGATATAGATTTACGGCGGCAGGCGCGGACGGCTTACCCTGAGGTGGTGTACTGCGCGGGTAAAACTCTTGAGCAGTCTTTGTCCATAATGAAGAAAATGCGGGAGCATAACTTGCCGGTTTTTGCGACGCGGGCGTCGAAAGAGCTGGCGGAACAGGCTGCCGCAGTGTTCGGTGAGGCCGTTTACCACGAGTTAAGCGGGACACTTAGCATAGGGGAACTGTACGCGGAGGACGGGCGGGAGGGGCTTGTTGTAGTGGCGGCTGCCGGTACGTCAGACCTGCGCGCCGCCTGGGAGGCGGCGCGCACTGCGGAATTCTTTGGCAGCAATGTGCGCATGATTAATGACATCGGAGTGGCGGGAATACACCGTCTGTTCAACCGCCTCGATGAGATACGCGCCGCCCGCGCAATCGTAGCTTGCGCGGGCATGGAAGGCGCGCTGGCCAGCGTGATAGCGGGGCTCGTCTCCGTTCCGGTAATCGCTCTGCCGACAAGCGTCGGCTACGGGGCATCGTTTGGCGGGCTTTCCGCACTGCTTGGAATGCTGACCTCCTGCGCGCCCGGCATCTCGGTTGTAAACATTGATAACGGTTTCGGCGCCGGTTATCAGGCAAATCTGATAAACCGCGTAAAAAGCAACGCGGTCTAACTAGAACTTCCGCAGTAAATCAAGAGGGCGGCTCTTTCCCGCATGGCGGGCGCAGGATAATGACGACAGAGCGGAACACAGCACGGTAAAAACCGCTATGAGCGCGACAGTGCGCCAGTCAACAATTATCGGTATTTCTTGCAGGTAAAAGCCCGGGTCAAGTATTTTTACGGCATCCCCGTTTAGCAGCGCGCTTATAAAACTCAGCGCGGTTTCTATGCCGCGAATTACGCTGTTAATCGCGCAGCCCAGCGACAACCCCAACGCCACTCCCGGCAGCGCGCCGCAAAAGCCCGTCAAAATACCGCAGAACAAGAATATCCGGCTTATTTCCGCAGCGCCCGTTCCGGCAGATTTTAGCACGGCTATGTCGCGCTGCCGCTCGATTATCAGCATCGATATTGCAGAAGATACGTTGACGGCGGCCACAAGCACAACAAGCGCCATTATAAAAATCAGTATTTGCCGCGTGGACTCGTAAGAACTGTACTGCGCCCGTTGTAATTCGCGCCAAGTGTACACCGCGAACGCGCTGCCCAGTTTCAGCGAAAGTTTGAACGCCGTCCCGTCCGCCTCAACATAAGGCTCTTTTATTTTTACAATAAGAAAACTTTGCGAAATCTCGCCGCTTAAAACACGCTGCCCCGCATCATAACTTATAAGACACCACATCGCGTCCAATTCGTGATAGCCTGACGAAACTATGCCCTTAACCGTGAATAACGAAGTATGGGGAATAGCCACGCCGTCTTCGTTGATGCGCAGCGTCATAAGGCGCAGCGGCCCACCCACTTTGGCGCCAACTTCGCGGGCAAGGTCCTCACCCAGCAGCACTTCGTTATCCGCCTCAATCACGCCTGCGCCCTCTTTCACGGTAAGATAGCGGCGGCTGCCCTCGTCCTGCCAAAACGCGGGGTCAACGGCGCGAACCGAAGAGCCGGTCTTCCCCGCCGTCGAAAGAATTACGCCCACGCCGTCAATCTCGCGCCAAACGCCCGTTACCCCCTCTATTTCCTCAGCCTGCGCCGCGGCAGCTTCGAGCGCACTGGACGGCTCCCGCATGGGCGAACGGGGCAGAATCTGAATATGCCCCGTTCCCAGTTCAAGAAAGCGGCTGGTAATACCGCGTATCATACCGTCCGCGACAATCAGCGTAACCATAATCGGGATGAGACTTAAGGCGATACCGGCAGCCGCCCCCAATAAGTAGCGATTCCCGCCGCCGCGCCCCAACAAGTAGCGAAACGCGATAAAAAACAGAGGTCTAATTTTTAATCTCCGAAAGAATACCGTCCGCAAGAACATAGCGGCGCGAAGCGCGGTCGGCAACATCCTTGTCGTGCGTTACCACAACAAGCGTCCTGCCGCGCTTTTCAGCCGCTTCGTAAAGAATACGGGCAACAAGCGCGGTGTTTTCCGCATCAAGATTGCCGGTAGGCTCATCGGCAAGTATCACGGCAGGGTCATTCACCATTGAACGCGCCACCGCCACGCGCTGCCTTTCGCCGCCGGAAAGCTGCTGGGGCAGGTGATTTTCCCGCGCGTCCATGTTCACATCCGCAAGCAGCGCGCGCGCCTTTTCCAGCGCCGCTTTCTTGGGCTGTCCGGCAATATAAGCCGGCAGCATTACATTTTCCAGCGCGGTAAAGTCGTTCAGCAAATAGTGAAATTGAAAAATAAAACCCACACTCACGCGCCTGTAGCGCGTCAATTGCTTTTCCGCAAGTTTATCAATCCGGTTCCCGTCAACTATTACCTCGCCCGAATCCGCGCGGTCCAGCCCGCCCAAGATATTCAGCAGCGTACTTTTCCCGCTGCCGCTGCTTCCGGTAATAGAAACGCTCGACCCCGCCTCAATGTCAAAATACAAACCCCGCAGAATATGCAAGGTCTCCGCAGACGAAGCGTAATTTTTTACCAAAGAGCGCGCTTTAACTATAATTTTTTCGTCATTATTCATATCGCGTTACTTCCATAGGTCTAATGCTTGAAACTTTTTTGGACGCCGCCCACGCGGACACGGAGGCCGATAAAAGGCCGAACAGGAATATAAGCGCAACTTCGCCGGGAATTACGCGGGAAGGTATTTCCTTAATATAAAAGACCGCCGGAGAAAACACCGAAAAGTATTCGCCGTTCGCGCCGCTGACAAAGGCCGCTATATTCAGCGCGAAGTTCACCAAAGTTTCTATAAATGTAAAGAATTGTTTTATATGCGTTGCTATTAACAAAGCCGGAATCATTCCGGCGGCGGAGCCTGCCAAACCTATCAACAGCCCGTTAAACAAAAAAACGCCCCTAATATCAAGCTCTCCGGCGCCTACGGAACGCAAAAGACATATCTCGTCCTTCTTTTCCAGCACAATCCTGCGCTGGCCTTGAAAAATATTCAGCGCCACAACGATAAATATCAGCCCCACAAGCACGAACATCATAAGTTTTTCCGTGCGAAGAGCGCCAAAAAAGGCTTGATTGTAATCGCGCCATGTAGAGACGCGCAGGGCAGCCTCGTTGTCCAAACCGGCTTCCTTAACCACAGCGTTTATCCGCTCCAGCGGCGCGTCAAGATTCCAGCGGTTTCTTAGCTTTATTCCGACTGTAAAGTACTCGCTGTCCGAATAATCTGCGGCGGCGTCGATGTTTACGAAAGCCCAGCTTGCGTCGTACTCGTAAAATCCGGTGTTAAAAAGTCCGGCGATGACGAAGACTGATTCCGCGCCATCCGTAGGCAACGCGCCAGCCGCGGCTGGTGTTAGCGAATTGACGGCGGGCAGTATTCCGGCTATCGAAATGAACTCAATCTTGTCTCCGGTACGCGCCCCCAAACGCGCCGCCGCCTCTGTCCCCAGCAAAATGGCGTTTTTCTCTGTCAAGTTGAACTGTCCCCGCATGATTTCTATCTTTGAAGCCAAGCCCTCATCCTTTGAAAGAACATCGTCCGGCAGCGCACGCAGCACGGCCAGGATGGGACGCCCCCCCCTGCCTTCGGCATTGCGCCGCAGCAGCCCTTTAACTTCCCTGAACGGCGACACGGCGGAAACGCCCTCGACCTGCTCTATGCGTTCCAGCACGCCGGAGGAGGCGGCGGGAAAGTTGTCAATCCTGATGTGGTACGATGAAACTTCCAATATGCTTTCTATGAATCCGAGTTGAAAGCCGTTCATCACGGCGATAATGACGGTGAGCGCCAGCACTCCTACCGCTATTCCCAAGACCGGAAGCACCGATGATGTCTGGGAACGCCCAGCTTTCTTTCGTATGTAACGGAATGCTACGAAAACTATCCAGTGCGGGAAGCCGCCCTGCCGCTTTCTTGTCGTTTCGGTTTGCGATTTTTCCAACAAATATACCCTTTTGCATTATGGGCGGGCGGGGCAGCCTTGTTCAATAGCGGCGCCAACTTGCGTGCAAGTTTGCGCGCCAGTTGGCGCCGTGTCGACTTTAGGGGCGGCGCGGCTTATACTTTTGGCATGACGATATGGTTTGCGAGCGGAAACGAGCATAAACGCGCCGAGCTTTCCGCGATATTGCCGCAGGTGGAACTGCGTGTTCCGGCGGACGCGGGACTGGCTTTTGATCCGGTTGAAGATGGCGATGAGTTTTTGGAAAACGCGCTGATAAAGGCGCGCTCTTTGTTCCGGCTTGTAAAACAGCCTGTGATAGCGGACGATTCGGGGCTTTGTGTTGACACGCTGGACGGGAGGCCGGGGATACATTCGGCCCGCTACGGCTGCGTTGGGGATGTCCGGCTTGGCGATGCGGAGCGGAATGCCCTGCTGCTTAGTGAGATGGAGGGGTTTCCCATGCGCGGCGCGTGTTTTGTCTGCGCTATGGTGCTGCTGTTCAATGAAAACCGCTTCTTTGCCGTGCAGGAAACGCTGGAAGGCGAATTGCTGCGCGAGCCGCGCGGAGAGGAGGGCTTTGGCTACGACCCGCTTCTTTATCTGCCCGAACAGAGATGCTCCGTCGCGGAACTGCCGCCGGAGTTAAAAAACACTTTGAGCCACCGTGCCAAAGCCGCCCGCGCCATAGCCGCATGGCTGGAATTGCAAAACCCGTCAGGGTTATGATGAGCTCGGCGGTGCGAACCTGCCCACTTCGCGAAGCGGGGCGCGTCGCGCTTTGGAATGAGAATACGGGAAACTGGGAAAACAAATTGAGCCGGTTATAGGAGGCAAAAATGGACGATGGAAAAGATGTAAAGGACGCCGGATTGGACGGCAATGCAGGCATGGTGATTGCGATAAACGGCAGTCCACGCAAGAACGCGAACACCGCCGCGCTGCTGCAAAATGCGCTGGACGGCGCGGCTTCCGCCGGAGCGGAAACGGAGTTAATCCATCTCGTTGATTTACAATATCGGGGCTGCATGAGTTGTTTTGCCTGCAAGCGCAAGGGAACAAAGTTTATAGGCTCATGCGCGCTGCAAGACGATTTAACGCCGGTGCTGGAGAAGGTCATGCAAAGCCGCGCGGTTATACTCGGCTCGCCTATTTATTTGGCGGATGTAACATCCCTGATGCGCGCATTTATCGAGCGGTTCGGGTTTATGAATATTTCGTACGACAATAAGGGGCAAAGCAGTCTTACCCGCAAGATTAACGGAGCGTTTTTCTATACCATGAATGTTCCAAAGCTCGCCTCCGCGCTATTTACCTACGTTTACAAGTTTAACACGGGCTTGCTAAAAAGATGTTTGCGCGGGAAAGTGGAACAACTGATTTGCGCCGACACTTGGCAGTTTGACGATTATGATAAATACGCCGCTTCTAGATTCGATGTTGCTAAAAAGAAAAAAGCGCGGGAGCTTGTTTTCCCCAAAGACTGCGAAAAGGCTTATCTGATAGGAAAGCGCCTTTCTGGTTCGCCGCTGTAAAAAACAGTAATCGGATTGTAAGGCGTTTCACAGAATGTCCGTCAGTGCGAGAAGCGAAACAACGAAGTAATCCAGACCCTGTGGATTGCTTCGCCCGGTAAATTACCGGCGGCAAATCGTCTCGCTCGCTCGCAATGACGATGCCGCGCATCCGCGAGCGGCGCGTTCTAGGGCACAAAAAAATGTGGGGAGAGTGTGGCGTGGGAATAGAGCGTAGCGGAACGACCTAGGCGAACGGAATCCCGAGCCGCTACTGCGGCGAAGCGTAAACAGTCCTGTTATGCGATGCGCCTTGACCTACAATAATCTTCTTTTTGACAAATCACAATATTCTTTATCTATTTCAATACCGATAAACGATCTTTTTCCCAC
>JAIRSB010000235.1 GCA_031255655.1 Spirochaetaceae bacterium
CTTCCGTCTTTTCTTCCTCAACAGGTGTGAAAGCCGGTGATACCGCGGGGTATAACGTGGCGATTTCGGTAAGCACCGCCGTCATGTTTAACGGCGTGTTATCCGCTACCAAAGCGTTATCGGCGCCGCCAAACTGAATGTAACCTTTGCCTCCGGCGATAAAATCCAGCGGCACGCTGTTCCACGTCTCTATGCTCTTTGCTTCCGGCGTTTCAACGCCGAGGCTCACTGTTATGCTTTCCTCAAAAAACTGGAAATCCAGCGCAGCGGAGACAAATCCGTCTTCATCAAATATCAGCGGGGTTTCCGCCTTCAATGTTTCGTCCTTATAAACCACGTTAAGCGCGACGGCTTCTCCGGTGAGCGAAATCAGAACAGTGCAGGAGGTTTTGTAATCCGCATCATATAAAATCGCTGTCAGAAGCGGACTGCCGTCCGCGCCGGGGACAGGGAGGAAACGGAACAATAACTCTCCGCTTCCCTCATTTTTCTGTATGTACTTGAAAAATTCTCCGGGTAGTTTGTAGCTGTCTTTCGCATTTATCACCAGTCCGTAGCTTCCCGCTGCTGGCTGCCAGCATATATCGGCATCTTCGGATTTTACCAGTTTCATCGCATTATTCGCCGGATCCCGCGCATCTTTCAGGTTTCCCCACAACTGATACCAGCGGCTCAGTTGTATCTCCGAGCCAGCGTAATAACCGTCCCGCCCGTGCCGTTGGGACACAGGCAACGATATGCTGCGGCTTATTCCGCGCATCACAGGATAATGTTTGGACGGGTCAAAAGGAAATACTTCCAGTCTTATATTTTGGAACCCATTTTGAGACGGGGATGTCCAGAATATATAATCGGCGCCGTCACTGGCAAAACCTTCGCCTATCTTTTCTTTGCCGTTATACCAAATAATGTATGGGTTTAACCCCGCGCCGGCTTGTACCACAGCTTCTAACAGTACCTTTTCGCCAGGAGGGACTATGCGCGCCGTTGTGGAAACACCGGGCAGGTGGCTTATTATATTTTCTATTTTTAGTTTTTCACCCGCAATGTAGTAAAACGGTTTTTCTACACTGTTGAGTACTGTTCCGTTGGAGGATATGACATCAAATACTATCGTGTAAAATCCCGCGGGTAAATTACTCCCTAAAATTAGCATGGGCAGTTCGCTGTAAAAATCTTCTACCGTTATCGTTTCTGTACCGGAAGTATAGCGGCTCGAAGGCGGCCGGTTCGTTTCGTAATCTGACGGAACGGCAGTGTTTTCATTGTTTTCCGCTGTTGTTTCTGGAACGGTATTGTCGTTTTCTCCGTTAAATCCGGTATTTTCCGGCGTGTCGCCAGCCTGTTTTTCGCCGTCGTCTGCCGGAAGTTCCCTGTTGTCCTCCGTCGGGGTTTCCGCTGTTAAACCGGCAGACGATTCAGGTTCTGATGGTGTTTCCGGCAGCTCTCCCGCAGGTGTATCTCCTCCATTTTCCGGTGTGGGCTGCTCTTCAGTCTGATTTTCGGGCGTTTTCGCCGTGTCCGTGTTTGCTGTCTCTTCTTCCGTCCAATTTGCCGGATTATGTCCGGGCAGCGCGTATATAACGCGGAGTCCGGTCTCTTTTCCTTTGGCGTCTTTTAGGTATACGCCCAAGGCCACTATATCCGGGTCGCTTCGTATATTAAAATCAAAGTAAGGCGATATTTCGCTGTTGTTAGAGAGTATGGAACATTCATCAAGCGAAAGTCCGTTAATCATTGCGTTTACTTTGTAAACTTTACTTGACGAGAGGGCCATGTCCAGTTCGCCGCATCCGGCAATGAAAGCCGTAAGCGCCGTAATGGATAGTAATAGCCGAAGCTTATTCATAGTTGTCAAACATTATAGCTTATAATATGAGAAATATCAAAAATTAAGCGGTTTTTTGCGTAAATTCTTGGCTTAAAACGGTATTGACGCGACCATTTTCGTACTGGAAAGAATTTTTATTTTTTATTAGTATTGAAAACTACAGGGCGTTGTTTTGCGCGTCCTTGGAATAATTAACGTTTAATTATCATCTAAAATAATGTAGGAGAAAGTTATGCTCAAGACGGTAAAATCGGTAGATATGTGCGGTAAGCGTATTATTATGAGGGTTGATTTTAATGTGCCAATGAAAGACGGCGTTGTTCAGGATGATACGCGAATTAGGGCCGCGCTGCCGACAATTAAATATATTTTGGACCAGGGAGTAAAATCGCTTACCTTGATGAGTCATTTGGGAGATCCCGCGAAAGACGCGAAATCGGCGCGTGAAAAAGCGGAAAAAGCGGGCAAGCCTTTTGACGAGACGGCTTTTATCAACGGAAAATGCCGCATGAGGCCGGTTGCCGAATATTTGGCGAAGGTTTTGGGTAAGCCGGTGATTTTCGCCGGAGAGGACGGCTGTTTTGGTAAAAAGGCGTTCATTGATTCGCAGCCGGATGGTTCTGTTATAATGCTGGAAAATACGCGCTTCAATAAAGAAGAGACTTCAAAAGATCTCGCGGAACGCGATAAGCTGGCCAAAGAGCTTGCTTTATACGGCGATATTTTTGTTAATGATGCCTTCGGCTCGGCGCACAGAGATCACGCTTCGACGGCGAGTATCGCGAAGTTTATACCCGCTGTCGCGGGCTTTCTGATGGAGAAAGAGGTGGACTATCTTGAACCGGTTGTCAACAATCCTAAAAAACCGCTTGTGGCGATAATCGGCGGCGCGAAGGTTTCGTCAAAAATCGCCGTGCTCAAAAACTTGCTAAAGTCGGCTGATGCGCTGATAATAGGCGGCGGGATGGCCTATACTTTCTTAAAGGCGCAGGGGCATAAGACCGGACTATCACTTGTTGAAAATGATCAGATCGACACAGCTAAGGATATTCTCGCGGCGGCAGATAAGGCCGGAGTGAAAATAGTTCTGCCTGTAGACCATGTAGCGGCGGGCTCTTTTGACGCGGCGGCTAAACCGGAACTAGTGGACAGTGTGGATTTGCCGGATAATTTAATGGGTATGGATGTCGGGCCTAAAACGATTGAACTCTATAAAAAAGCTCTTGAGGGCGCAAAAACTATCGTATGGAACGGCCCGGTCGGGGTGTTTGAGTTCGATGCTTTTTCTAAAGGTACCGAAGAGCTTGCCAAAATAATAGCCGCCGCTACGCCGAAAGGCTGCCTTACTATAGTAGGCGGCGGCGATTCGGTTGCCGCGGTAAATAAATTTCACCTTGCGGATAAAATGAGCCATGTATCAACCGGAGGCGGAGCTTCCTTAGAGCTTTTGGAAGGTAAAAAACTCCCCGGCATAGAGGTTTGCAAGGCGTAAATAAATGAAGCCGTTTTTCTGCCTGTTTTTTTTATGTCTTATCGCGGGCTTAACCGCCGCTCCGGCGGTGCTTAGGGCGCAGTCGTTGACGGCGCGGCAGGGGAACGGGCTTTACGTATCCGGAGAAACCGGAGAGGAGGCGATCGCGGCGCGTTATTTTGAGTGGGCGCGGGCGGCTGTTCAGGAAAAGCGTTTTTCACAGGCTGAAGCCTTTTTGATACGCGCCGCCGATTACGCCTCGGTTTCTTCCGATCTTTCTTATTTGCTTGCCGTCGTGAAAAAAAAGCTTTTCCGCCCGGAACGCGATGTATTGACCGCGGCGCGTCTCGCTATGGAAACCAACCGCTGGTCGGAGTATTCGCGGCTGGACGCGCTCTATCTTGAAGCGGAAACCTTGATACGTATGCGCCGTTATAACGAAGCGGTGAACGCGCTTTCGGTTTTGGGCGGAGGTGACGAACGCGCCGCGGAATTGCGAGCAGCGGCTATGTATTGGCTGCCGGACGAGGTGGCATTTGAAACGGCTGTCGCGGAGGC
>JAIRSB010000014.1 GCA_031255655.1 Spirochaetaceae bacterium
CCGAATCGTTACCGCGCCTAAAGGCTCTATCGAAAAAGCGGCGCGGCGGACGGGCATAGAAGCCGCGGCGCGGGACTTTCGCCACGCGACTTTGCGTAAAGAAGCGGAAAATCTGAATGCGCGATTTATCTTAATTGCGCATACCCGCGATGATATGCTTGAAAATACTCTGCTTCGTATACTGCGCGGCGCGGGCCCTGCGGGATTAGCCATGATACCGGAACGGAATGGGTTTATCCTTCGCCCGCTAATTAGTGTGAGCCGCGCTGAAATAATAGAATATCTTTCCGAACGTGGCTTTTCGTGGCGGGAGGATTCCAGCAACAAAGATGAGCGTTATCTGCGAAACCGTGTCCGCCGCCGTCTAAAGCCGCTATTAGACGAATATTTTCCTGATTGGCGGCAGAATATAGCCGCTTTAGCAGAAACGCAAGCAATCATTGCGGAATTTCTTTACGATGAGGTCTCAAGACGGATAGACTGGAAGGAGGGTTCCGGCGGAAAATTAAACTGCGCCCTGCAAAAATTTGCGGCGGAAAGCCAAATCATACGTGAAGAAGCGCTTTTCATAGCGCATGACAGCGTAACGGCACGAAAAAGCGATGACGGTGATGGCGCGGATGTTGACACTGCGCGACGCATAATCGCGCCGCGCCGCGCTTCGCTTCGCAAAGCGGCGATTACACTCGGTTCCATGGAAGTTGCCGCCCAAGACGGCATTGTAACAGCCTCACCAAGTAAACAGTATCCTCTGGAAGAGTGCGCATCAATTTTGATCGACAAACCGGGAGTATACAGGTTAAAAAATTTATCTATCGAATGTGTCGCTGAATGCGCCGCTGTTTCCGGTCAAAGCTGCCGCCTAATCGTGCGGGAGGCGGCGGAGTGATTTTTTGAAAACTAATAGCATTAGGAAGCTAATATAGTGCTTCTATCAAAAAAATATAAAAGGCTTAGTGTGAGTAGAATGTCTGCTAATTGGAGCACTATAGTGCTAGAAAACTAATGACAAATGTAATAAACCATGGATTTTTTTCTTGCAATTCTTATGCCGCGGGGACATAATTTTTTTATCGTGCTGAAAGACGTTTTTTCTTTATAATTTTTTATGAAGAACTAGCGCTGAGTATAGCCGGAATTTTTGATTTGGAGGCATTATGTATGAAAATTGTTCTGATTGATAGCCAAACTCCCTTTAGGGAGGCGATAAAGAATTTGCTTTTAACTCAGATTGATTTTGAGTTGGTGGGTGTAGGAAAAGACGGATATGATGCTATAAAACTGACAGACCAGCATAAACCGGATGTAATTGTTTTAGACAAGGATCTGCCGCTTCTTGACGGCTTAAAAATCGCCGCCTCCACGCGAGTGCGCTGCCCGTCATCTTCTGTCATTATGATTGCCGCGGAAATGGATGATGAAACCATAGTTAACGCTTTTTGTTATGGAGTTACCGGTTTTCTGCTCCGCAGTTCTGTGTTTGACGAGATAAACAAAGCCATCCGGAATGTCAGTGTCGGCAATTATTATATGAGCCATGAAGTGGAGTTACGCGCTTTTAATGTGTTTTCGCGTATAGTAAGGAAAAAGAGTGATGAACAGTTAGATATCCCCGTCAACAATGAGTTACAGGTTTCTCCGTTGCACATAACGCGCACGGAAACGCAGATAGCGGCATTCGTAGGGCAGGGGCTTTCCAATAAACAGATAGCGGAAAACCTAAAACTCAAAGAGGGAACTGTTCGCAATTATATATCCCTCATATTGCAGAAAACTAAACTACAGCACAGAACGCAGATAGCTTTGTACGCTCTGAATAATGGTTTTTACTGCAAATTTGAAGCCGGAGGTAAGAAGACTTGCAAACCGGACAAGGTTACACGTGTTGAACAGTTCCATTTTATGGATATGGCAAAATATATATAAGCTATTCCCCGCCGCGAGTCGTGACAAATTTGTTTACGTCATAAAAACTCGCGGCGGTGTGGCTGCTAAATCCCTTCAAAACGTGGGCATTTACGTCTTTTCAAAATCCACCGCGTTATCTTGACAATTTTTTTTGAATATACTATAACTAAGTTATAATCGCTAATAGCAGAGAAACTCCGATGCCATTCGGAAAAGAGGAGCGTATGGATATACAGCTACAAGAATTCATCGAAAAAATAAAAAAAGACGGGATAGAGCAAGCGTCCGGAGAATCAGCCCGCATCAAGGCGGAAGCTGAGGCGGAGGCCAAGCGCATAGTTGACAGTGCGGCAAAAGAAGCCGCCGGTACGGTAGAAAAGGGAAAACAGGACGCGGAACGCTTTGAAAAGGCTTCTGTTGCCGCATTAGAACAGGCCGCCCGGAATCTGCTTCTTTCTTTTAACGGCGAGATTGAGGCGGTTTTGAACAAAATCATAGTTAAAGACACTCAAGCCGCCCTTAATGACGACGCTTTGAAAACACTAATTCCAGAAGTGGTTAAAGGTTTAAGCTCCGGTAAAGATACGGTCGATGTGATTTTGAACGAAAAGCAGCTTAAATCGCTCGAAAGCTGGGCGAGAAGCGCACTTGCAGCGGAAATGGCCAAAGGCCTGGAAATCAAAACAAACAAAAACCTTTCGGCGGGTTTCCGTATATCTCTGAAAGACGGTTCAGCGTACTATGATTTCTCCGGTGCGGCAGTGGCCGACGCCCTTTCTGCCTACCTCAATCCGCGGCTGGCCGAAATTGTGAAAAATGCGGCGAAAGGAATTTAGGCGGTGTATTACTTTCTTATAGCCCAGTTACCCGCCCTTAGCTACGGACAAGCGCCTCCAATCAGTTCGCTGGCTTTTATAACATTGTGCCGTGAGCATTTGAGCAAAGAACACTTTTCACTGTTAGGTTACTGTGTTTTCGGAATGCCGGAAGGCGCGGGGGATTTTAAGGCAACTAAATCCGCTTTTATTGACGGATGGTGTAAACGCGAACGGTCGCTGACACTCGCACTTGCGCGGCTTCGTGCCGACAGGCTTAAAAGCGGCGGTGTTCAGATTTTTCCGGCGGAACATTGGGATATGGAGGCCGAGAATCAGGCAAAAAACGCCGCATCTATGGATAATCCGCTTGAGGCCGAATTATTCCTTGACAAAGGGCGGTGGGACGCCGTTGAAACTTTGCAAAAAACTACATACTTCGGCGTAAACGCGGTTTACGCCTATATGCTTAAACTGCTCCTCATCGAACGCCGCGCCGCGTTCAAGACGGAGGAAGGTTTTGCGGAATATAAAGCGTTATACGCTTCCATCATGGAGAACGCTCCGGGCGTAGGAGCACGAGGAGATAGTTAATGATCGGAACAAAAGGTGTGGTAGCCGCTGTGAACGGCAACATGGTAAACGTTCGCTTCGATGGAGAGGTTTCCATGAATGAAGTCGGCTTCATCCATGTCGGCGGCAAAAAATTGAAAAGCGAAGTTATTCGCATACGTGGAGATATTTGTTCGTTACAAGTTTTTGAAATGACGCGCGGCATAAAGGTTGGCGACGCCTGTGAATTCAGTGGAAATATGCTTGCCATAGAGCTGGGACCTGGCCTTTTAGGACAGGTCTTTGACGGCCTGCAAAACCCGTTGCCGAAACTCGCCAAACAGACCGGATATTTTCTTGAGCGCGGCGAATATATTGATCCGCTTCCTCTGGATGTTTCTTGGGAATTTACGCCACTTGTAAAAGTAGGCGATACGGTACTGCGCGGCGACTGCATCGGAACGGTACCGGAAGGCGTTTTTAAGCACCAGATAATGGTTCCGTTTAATATGCAAAAGACGTACAAAGTTAAGTCGGTGGCGGCCGCGGGATCTTACAAACTTCATGACACGATAGCAGAAATTGAGGATGAAGCGGGCGAAACGGAAAAACTTTGCATGAGTTTTTTCTGGCCGGTAAAACGTCCTGTTGATTGCTACGAGGAGCGTTACAAGCCCACGGAACCTATGGTTACCCAGCTTCGTATCGTTGACACCTTCTTTCCGGTCGCGCATGGCGGCACATATTGTATTCCGGGGCCATTTGGCGCTGGCAAGACGGTTTTGCAGCACTGCACGAGTAAAAATGCTGACGTTGATATAGTAATAATCGCGGCTTGTGGCGAGCGCGCTGGCGAGGTTGTAGAAGTTTTGAAGGAATTCCCTGAACTGATTGACCCGAAAACCGGCAGATCACTGATGGAACGAACGATAATCATCTGTAATACATCATCAATGCCGGTCGCGGCGCGAGAAGCGTCGTTGTACACTTCGGTAACGCTTGCCGAATACTATCGCCAGATGGGGCTTAAAGTTCTGTTGCTGGCAGACTCCACAAGCCGTTGGGCGCAGGCTCTTCGTGAAATGTCTGGACGCCTCGAAGAGATACCGGGCGAGGAAGCCTTCCCTGCTTATCTCGAATCCAGAATAGCCAGTTTTTACGAGCGCGCTGGCGTTGTGCGCCTGCGGGATGGCAGAAAAGGGGCTGTTACGATAGGCGGCACCGTGTCTCCTGCCGGAGGCAACTTCGAGGAGCCTGTAACTCAGGCTACGCTAAAAGTTGTGGGCGCGTTTCACGGACTTTCTCGTGAACGCAGCGACGCCAGAAAGTATCCGGCCATAAATCCGCTTGATTCATGGTCGAAGTATAACGGCATCATACCAGCCGCCAAGGTGGGCTATGGCAAGAAAATTCTTGCCCGCGGCATTGAGGTTGAGCAGATGATGAAGGTTGTCGGCGAAGAAGGAACCAGTACGGACGATTTCATTATCTATCTAAAAGGCGAATTTCTTGATGCGGCTTATCTTCAGCAAAACTCATTCGACGAGATGGATCAGGCGGCCAGCCCGGAACGTCAAAAATACGTTTACGATTTTATCATCAGCATTTTGGGTGCGAAATTCACGTTCGAGACGAAGGAAGAGGCGCGTCTTTGGTTTAATCAGCTTCGTCAAAAATTCGTCGACTATAACTATTCCCAAATGGGAAGCGATAGGTTCAAGGCTTTAGAGGCGGAACTGCGTGGTATGTTGAATGAAAAATCTTCCGGTCTCGAAGCGGCAGCGGAAAAATTATTGGCATAGGCGGTAATATAATGAATAAAGTATATAGCAAGATTGAATCAATAACGGGCAACGTTATCACTGTCCGCGCCGAAGATATCCGCTACGGCGACCTTGCCGAAGTCGACACAGAATTCGGCGTGTCGCTTGCGGAGGTAAACCGGCTGGCGGGAGACATTGTTTCGTTGCAGGTTTTCGCTGGCGGACGCGGTATTTCTACCGGCGACACGGTGCGTTTTTTGGGACACCCAATGGAAGTAAGTTTTTCCGAAAACTTGATGGGGCGCGTGTTCAACGGTTCAGCAAAGCCTCGTGACGGTGGACCGGAACTGCACGAACACCTCATTACGATAGGCGGACCGTCGGTCAACCCGGCGGAGCGTATCGTCCCACGCAAAATGATACGTACCGGAATTCCGATGATAGATATGTTTAACACGCTTGTCGTTTCGCAGAAACTGCCTATATTTTCAATTTCTGGCGAGCCGTACAACGAACTTCTGGCGCGTATAGCCATGCAAGCGGAAGTTGATGTTATTATTTTGGGCGGTATGGGGCTGAAATTTGATGACTACCTCTACTTCAAGGATACTTTGGAGAATGGCGGCGCTCTTTCCCGCACGGTTATGTTCATTCATACCGCGTCTGATCCGACGGTTGAATGCTTGATGGTGCCCGATATGGCACTCGCTGTGGCCGAGCAATTCGCTCTGCAAAAGAAGGATGTTCTCGTTCTACTTACGGATATGACAAGTTTTGCCGACGCCATGAAGGAAATAGCGGTTTCGCAGGAACAAGTACCGTCTAATCGCGGTTATCCGGGCGATTTATACAGCCAGCTTGCCGCCCGTTACGAAAAGGCGGTTGACTTTGAGACAGCCGGTTCCATCACGATACTTGGAGTTACGACGATGCCGGGCGATGATGTTACCCACCCCGTTCCCGATAATACGGGTTATATCACGGAGGGGCAGTACTATCTGCGTGGCGGGCGCATAGAGCCGTTTGGCTCGTTGTCGCGCTTGAAACAGATGGTCAACGGCAAAACACGCAAGGACCATCGTGCAATCATGGACGGCATGATAAAGCTATACTCTTATTACAAAGACACCCTCGAAAAGAAGTCGATGGGCTTCATGATGACGCCGTGGGACGGCAAATTGCTGAAATACGGCGAACGTTTCGAGAAAGAGATGATGGATTTGTCCGTAAATATTCCGCTTGAACGCGCTCTCGATTTAGGCTGGGAAATACTTGCGGATTGTTTTAATCCGGAAGAAACGGGACTGCGGACGGAATTGATAAACGAATTCTGGCCTGAAAAGCAGTAGTACGGGCGGAGCGATGGCAAAGCTAAAACTTACAAAAAACGAATTAAAGAAGCAGAAAGACCAACTTAAGATGTTTCAGCGGTATCTACCTACGCTTATGCTGAAAAAACAGCAGTTACAGGCAGAAATTCGCGGCGTTGAAGCTAGAGTCAATGAACTGCGTGAAAAAAAAGCGCAGGTCGACGAAGGTTTTAAGTCGTGGATAGCCGTTTTCGGAGAAAAGGGCGTGTTCACGCCTGACATTCTACAGATAACGCGAATAAGTGTGCGTGAGGGCAACATTGCTGGCGTTCCGATACCTATTTTTGAAGGTACGGAATTCGCCGTCAGTCAGTATGATCTGCTAAAGAAACCGCTTTGGCTCGATAACGCTGTCGAAAAACTCAAAACCGCGCTGGAGATTGACATGGAAGCGCGTACTTTGGAAGAACAGAGGCGACGTCTTGAAAAGGAGTTGCTGACAACGACGCAGCGCGTCAATTTGTTTGAAAAAATCAAAATACCGGAAGCCAAGGGCCGCATCAAAAAGATTCAGGTTTATCTAGGCGATCAGCAAACAGCCGCGGTCGTGCGCGGTAAAATTTCCAAACGTGAGTTGGAGAAGGCGGCCGTATGATAGTACCAATGAAAAAAGTGACCATTGTGGGTCTTGATAAGTTTCGGGAAGAAAATCTAACGAAACTTCGCGAATTGGGCGTGATGCATCTTAGAAAAAAAGATGTTCAATCAGAATCTCTGACCGAATATCTTGAAAAAAAAGTGATGCTGGAGAATGTAATAGGGATTTTACGTTCGTTTGCCCCGAAAAAGCGCGGTGGTTTTCCGCTGCCTGTGTTTGACGCTTCTGTCGATATAGTTCAGCACGTTTTGGATATTAGCGCCCAGCGTAAGGCGGCGCAGGAACAGATATACGCGGATACACGGGAAATCAGTCGCATCGAAAAGTGGGATGATTTTGATCCCACTGCTTTCAAGAGCCTTGCGGACTACGGCGTTTCGTTTTCTTTGTATGAAGTTCCGTTGAAGGCGTATAGCGAACTGAAAGAGCAAAAAGTTATCGTACTTGGAAGGGATAAATCGAGCGTCTACTGTGCTTCGGAAACGCCGTTGGAGGGGCTTACGCCGTTTCAACTGCCGGAACATTCGCTTTCAGGCTTGCGCACCCGCATTCAGGAGCAGGGAAAGCTGATTGGTGGTATTGAAAAACAGCTTTCCGAAATATCTTTTCAGATTCCATTGGTAGAACGGGAGCTTCAGGAACTTTCCGGTTCGATAGAATTTGAAGCTGCGAAGGTTGGTATGGATAGTTTGCCTGATTGTCCCGATAAAATGCCGGTTTCGTACATAACGGGTTTTGTTCCGGCACCAGATATTGGTCTTATAAAACGCGCCGCCGCTGATAACGGTTGGGCATTTTACGCCGCGGATCCCGCCGCTGGTGAAGCTCCGCCGACCCTCGTAAAAAGTAATCCGCTCGTGCGCGTTATTCAGCCGCTGTTTTCATTCCTTGGTACGGTGCCGGGTTACCGTGAGTATGATATAAGTCCGTCTTACCTATTGTTCTTCAGCATATTTGTGGCGATGATTTTTGGAGACGCGGCTTACGGCTGCCTTATTTTTATTGTGTCCATCATTGCTGGTCTTAGTTTTGTGAAAAAAAGCGGTAAGGTTCCGGACGCGGTTAAACTTTTCGCATGGCTTGGTTTTTGTACAATCGTTTGGGGTGCGTTGAACGGCTCGTGGTTCGCGATGCCTTACGAATCATTGCCGCCTTTCCTGCAAGCTCTTGTATTGCCGCGTTTCAATTCCAACGTTGCGCTTGATGTTTTCCCTGGTATAATGGGAAAACTATTCAAAATACCGGCAGAGCAGCCCAATAACACGGCGTATTGGAACATACAGTTTTTGTGCTTCTCGATAGCGATAATTCAACTGGTTTACGCTCACATAAAAAACATCAAAAAACTTTTGCCGTCTCTTGTTGCCCTTGCGCAGTTGGGCTGGCTTGTGATGATGATAGGGCTTTACTTCCTTGTGCTCTCTATGTTGTTGAAAGTTGAATTGCCCGGGTTCGCGCTGTATTTTATCGGTATAGGCTTAGGCGCTTACTTTATTTTTGCCGAACAGAACGGCGGGAATCCGTTCATGAATGTGCTTAAAAGTTTTTCCAACTTTTTGCCGACTTTTCTGAACGCGGTGGGGAGTTTTGCCGACATCATAAGCTATATCCGCCTGTTCGCCGTCGGGCTTGCTGGCAGTGCTATAGCCCAAAGTTTTAATTCGATGTCGGCGCTTGGAACGCTGTTGGGCGGTGGAGTGGAGGCATCGTTTGTGGAGATGGTATTGAAATTCCTTGCCGCCATACTGATACTAGTTTTTGGGCACGGATTGAATATCGTGATGAACATGCTTTCGGTTATCGTACACGGTGTACGTCTTAACCTTTTGGAATATGCTGGAAACCATCTTTCTATGGAGTGGTCAGGTTATTCATACAAACCTTTTGCGGTTAGGCAAAAGAAAAATACTTAAGGAGAAATATATGGACGCTGGATTATTAGGTCAGATTGGCCTTGGAGCTTGTTTAGGACTTGCCGCGCTAGGTTCCGCGGCGGGCGCTGGTATTGCCGGTATGGCCGCTATTGGTTCTTGGAAAAAGTGCCTGTTGCAAAACAAACCGCTGCCTTTCATTTTGGTAGCTTTTGCGGGAGCTCCGCTTACTCAGACTATCTACGGCTTCATTCTGATGCAGACCTTGTTCAATACTCAGGTTTTGAGCGCGTTTCAGGTACTAGGCATAGGTTTGTTCGCTGGTGTGGGTATGGGCGCTTCCGCCATCGCGCAAGGTGCCGCCGGAGCTGCCGCTTGTGACGCTTACGCTGAAACAGGGCAGGGTTTCGGTAACTACATGCTCATATTGGGTCTTTGCGAAACCGTCGCTCTATTCGTGATGGTTTTTTCGATGTTGATGGCATCATAGAGACTGTTGCCTCGCGTTTTCCATACCATCAGAGCGAGGTTACCACATCGCTTCTTGCCCGGCTGTTATACGGGTTGGGCAAGAAGTTCGCATCATGTGCAGACTTCGTCTGTAAATTAAAATCGGCGGCGTTGTGATAAATTGATAATCGTCTGCCTTTTACCTCTTAGATATCCATTTCCGCAACGGCTCGACACGCGGTGAATTTTGTAGTAACATTTTTTCATGAAACATAGACTCATTAGTTCCGCGTTGCCTTATGTGAATAATGTGCCGCATCTTGGAAATTTGATTCAGGTATTATCCGCCGACGCGTTTGCGCGTTTTTGCAGATTGCGCGGTTATGAGACATGTTATGTGTGCGGTACGGACGAGTATGGCACCGCGACCGAAACCCGTGCCGCGGAGGAAGGGATAAGCCCGCGTGAACTGTGCGACAGATACTGGGCGATTCATGATGAAATATACCGATGGTTCAACATAGCTTTTGACAAATTCGGGCGCACTTCCACGCCGGTTCAGAGCGAGGTTGTGCAGGATATATTCAAAAAGCTGGACGATGCGGGTTATATCTCCGAAAAAACAATAGAGCAACTGTATTGCCCTGTGTGCGAACGTTTTTTGGCTGACCGTTATGTGCGCGGCGTGTGTCCGCGCTGCGGCTATGACGGGGCGCGCGGCGACCAGTGCGAGGCCTGCGGTAAGCTGCTTGAGCCTGCCGAACTGAACGGTCCGCGCTGTGTAAGCTGCGGAACTGAGCCTCGCCTAAAATCAACCAAACATTTATATCTTGATTTACCTAAACTGCGCGATAAACTTGAAAAATGGATAGGGGAGGCCTCCGTGCGTGGGAAATGGGCCAAAAACGCCGTGCAGATGACGCAGGCATGGATACGTGACGGACTTCATGAGAGGGCCATCACACGCGACTTGAAATGGGGTATTCCGGTGCCTAAGGCGGGTTTTGAGAACAAGGTTTTTTACGTCTGGTTCGACGCGCCTATAGGCTATGTTTCGATAACCGGCGCTCTGGCGCAAGACAAAGGGCTGGACTGGAAGAGTTTCATAGACAGTTGGTGGAAAAATCCTGAAAACGTGGAACTTTTTCAATTTATAGGCAAGGATAACATTCCGTTTCATACGGTGATTTTCCCCTCTTCACAGCTTGGTTCAAGCGAAAATTGGACTATGCTCCATCATTTGAGCAGTACGGAATATCTTAACTACGAAACGGGTAAATTTTCCAAGTCCAAAGGCGTGGGCGTTTTTGGTACGGATGTGATGGAAACCGGAATTCCGCCAGATGTGTGGCGTTTTTACATTTTCTACAATAGGCCGGAAAAATCTGACGCGATTTTCACATGGAAGGATTTCGGCGAAAAAGTAAATTCAGAACTTATCGGAAATCTTGGTAATCTTGTGAACCGAACTTTGTCATTCGTTAGCCGCTACTATAACGGTGTTATTCCGCACTTTGATGAGTCGCAGGCTGAAAAAACAGAGTCCTTTTGGAAAACTGTCCGCGATTACGAGGCGGCGATAACGGAGAAACTTGAATGGGCTGAGCTTAGGGAAGCTTTTCACACAATATTTGCGCTGTCGTCTTTTGCTAACAAAACTTTTCAAGACGGTGAGCCTTGGCGCACAAGGAAGGATGACCCGCCTGCCGCCGCCGCGCTTATACGAAATTTATGTTTCCTTGTCCGCGATATTGCTTCGCTGGTATCGCCTTTTATGCCGGAGTCGGCGGAGAGAATAGCCTCTTTTTTTGGATGTTCTGTCGCGGATTGGAAGGATATTGGGCGTACTGACGGTATAGAGCGAGTGGTTGCAAGTTCTGTTTTATTTAGCAGGCTGGAAGAGGCTCAGATCGCCGAATTGCGGGATAGATACTCCGGAGCGCAAAACGAACGAAAAAAAGAGGACGCGGAAGACGCTTTAGACAAGCGTTTCACGGAGGCGGTGGACTTGCGTGTCGCGAAAATCGTTAAAATTGAAAAGCATCCGAAAGCTGACAAACTTTATATCGAGACTTTGGATATTGGCGGAGAGGAGAGGGTTATTGTTTCAGGTCTTGTTCCGTTTTACAAAGAGGAAGAATTGCTGAACAAACATATAGTTGTTGTGTACAACCTTAAACCGGCGAAACTGCGTGGCGTTGAGAGCCGCGGTATGCTGCTGGCAGCTTCATGCAAGGATAGCGAAAGCGGATGTGAAATTGTGGAGGCGCTTGATGCCGAAGGTTCGTCGCCTGGCTCGAGGTTACATCTTGATGGTATCGAGCCGCCCACCTCCGCACCGCCGGAAATTGATATTGATACTTTTTCTTCGATACCGGTGTTGGTACGGGATAACAAGGTTTATATCGGCGGACGAACATTGTGTCTGGACGGTAAGGCTTTAAAGACTATTCGCGTGGCGAACGGCGAGACGCATTAGCGTGTCGCGGCGGGGGGTGTGATGGCGGGTAATAGCGGTTTTCGCGGCGTGTTGATAACTGCGGCTTTTGCGGTTTTTCTTGTGCTTGTTCCGTCGATACTGATAAAGCTGGATGTTATCGACGCGTATTTAGCGCAGATAATCACTGTGGCTGGTGTGAACGCGATACTCGCGGTGAGTGTGAACATGATTACCGGCATAACCGGACAGCTTTCTATAGGACAGGCTGGTTTTATGGCAATTGGTGCCTATTCGTGCATTTTTTTTAACTTGAACATGGGCTTGCCCCTTCCAATTGCCGCGATTTTTGCCGCTTTGCTCACCGCGTTCGCGGGTTTTCTTATCGGTTTTCCTACTCTGAAACTTACAGGCGATTATCTTGCGATTGTAACGCTGGGATTCGGCGAGATAATCCGTGTCATACTGACGAACTTGCGGGGCATTACCGGCGGCGCGAACGGTAGACAGTTCCCGACCGCGTTGTCTTTTTCGCCTGTTATTTCGTTTTTTACCGTTACCTCCGTTCTTGTGATAATTGTGTGTTTGCTACAAAATTTCCTTCGTTCCAGTTTTGGCAGGGCAATTCTTGCTGTCCGTGAGGACGAAATTGCGGCGAATTCATGCGGGGTAAGCGTGTTTCGCTACAAGATGACGGGCTTTGTGAGCGCGTCTTTTATAGCGGGTATAGGCGGTGCGTTGTACGCTATGGTGATTGGGTTTGTAAAGCCGGATGTCGCGTCTTTTACCAAGAGTATAGACTATTTAATTTTTGTTGTGTTGGGCGGTATGGGTTCAATGACAGGTGCTATTCTTGCCGCATATGTCCTTACCTATTTGCAGGAATTTCTTCGTTTCCTGCAAGATTACCGCTTGCTTATATATCCTCTAATACTGATTGCCGTAATGCTCTATCGTCCGCAAGGTTTACTCGGTATGAAGGAGCTTTCTTTCATCCGTCTTTGCGCCCGCATATTCAAGCGAAGGCCGCGTGGCATCCGGCGGGGAGTTCCTTAAGGTTTTGATTTACGCAGTGCTTTTCTTATTTTCGCGGTCAATTTTTCTCCGAGTAAATTTTTCATTATCTGCCGTATAAGAAAAGTTGTCGTAAAAGTTTCTGTATGTTCATGTTCAGAACATTTCCTGTGATAGGAAAATACTTTTTTTAGATATTCTACAAAATAATCCTCGTAGTATTTTGAACTGAAATTTATAATGCTTTTTTCTTCTTCTTTAGACGGCAGATATGCCCATTTTAATGTCAATAAATTAAATATTTCAAAAATATGTTTCTTTGTTTCGTTATTAATTTTTATAGCACCGATATTCGGGAAATAAGGCGATTTTTCCCAGTTTGCATACGGACTGCCGGATATAAAATTTCCTTGTATATATTTTTTTCCGGTTATCGCGCTGAATAATAAGTTATTCGTTATCCCACTAATCGCGTTGCATTCCGGAAATTTACCGCTTCCTGTATGGCAGTTTACATCATGAAATACAATTAAAGCGTTGTCATTAAGAAATGGCAGTATCATCAATACGTCTAATAATTCACCTGGGTTTGTATGCACAGTGTCAATAAAACAGAAATCTAATCCCCCCCCCCCCCCCAATGCAATTTCTTCCATAAAATTAATGGAAAGTC
>JAIRSB010000043.1 GCA_031255655.1 Spirochaetaceae bacterium
AGCCCTAGAGGTTCGGCGGTGGTTCCGGTATGATTTACAAGTATGGAACAAATGAAAAAGCGTAAAATCAACAACAGCGCGGCGTACCGGATGATAACTGGAGTTTTCAAACAGCAGCGTGGCGGACTAACCACGGCGGACATAACGGCAAAAACCGCGCTGCCGCTGGATACCGTGCGGGAATTGATGCCCGATATCTCCAGCGAATATTCGGCGCGTGTCTCGGTGACAGAATCGGGCGAAATACTATATTCGTTCCCGTCAGGCTTTAAGAGCAAATATCGCGGCTTTAAGGCGGCCGCAGGCAGAGTATTGCGGGCAATAGGGAACGCGGTCAAAACCGCGTCGGCGGCGCTATTCAAAGTGTGGATAATGGTAATGCTGCTCGGCTATTTTGTCTTTTTTATGCTCATCGCGCTTGCCGCACTCATGCTTTCCGTAGTGGGTTCCAACTCGTCAAACAGTGACAACAGACAAGGCGGTTCGGGCGGCGGCTTCTTTTTCGCGTCCGGCATATTCGACTTCATCATCAGGATTTGGTTCTATTCCGAATTGACGCGGTCGCTTGACGGCGCGTACGCTTACGGCAGAACGCGAAAAGCTCCCAAGGGAAAGCCGCTGTACAAGGCGATTTTCTCATTCGTATTCGGGGACGGCGACCCAAACGCCGCACTAGAAACACGGGAGCGGCAGGCACTCATCTCCTATATACAAGCGAACAAGGGGGTAATATCGCTGCCTGAATTCATGGTTCTAACGGGGACAAGCGGGGGCGCGGCGGACAGTCTTATAGGCGCGTACTGCGCGGAATACGGCGGAATGCCGGAAGCGACTAATGACGGAACGGTAGTCTATCGCTTTGATGATTTACTGCGCCGCGTGGACAGACGCGACCGCTCATTCGGCGGCTTTTCCGCGCCGCTAAAAAGGCTCAAACAGTTTTCATCTAATCTTAAAAAAATGAATATCTGGTTTGGCATTATCAATGCTATAAATTTATTTTTCGGTTCATATTTTTTTATTGAAGCTATGAACAGCGGACACATTTTAACGCAGGAACACTTTAACGCTGCGTCCCGAATATACGGCGTTACCTATGTTTTAATGAGCAATTTTATCAGCAATCCGCTGCCGGCAATTTTCATTGGTTTAGGCGTAGTTCCACTGGTGTTTTCGCTGCTTTTTTGGTTAATTCCGCTCATTCGCTTTATACTGTTGAAACAGGACAATGAAAAAATAAAACTGGAAAATCTTAGAAAAACCGGCTTCACGGCTATTTGGGAAAATCCTGAAAATGTAAACCCGAATGATATAAAGCCTGCATCTGTAGAATGCCAGCCGAAAGATATGACGGCGGCGCGGGAACGGGTAATAAAGGATATGGGCGTTTATTCCATTCCCGATGTTGTAGTAAATGAAAACGGCGAAACTATTTATTCATTTAATGAATTAAACCGCGAAAAAACAGCTCTGGAAAAATACAGATTAAAAATAGATTCTCGTGAGAGTGAATTAGGAAAAGTTATTTTTAACACGGATGAATAAGCAGACAATTCTTGTTGTGGATGACGAGCCGAAAATACGCGGTCTATTAAAATCATATCTTGAAGCGAACGGGTACAATGTTCTTAGCGCGAGGAACGGAAAAGAGGGACTGGATTTTTTGCGCGAACAAAAAAAATCTATTTCATTAGTCCTTCTTGATTTGATGCTGCCGGATTTTTCGGGGGAGGAGTTTTGTGTCAAACTGCGCCAGTCCTCCGGTGTTCCTGTGATTATCATTACTGCCAAAGTTGATGAGGAAAATATCATAAACGGGCTGGGGCTGGGGGCGGATGATTACGTCTGCAAGCCATTCAGTCCGCGCCAACTAGTGGCGCGGGTCGCCGCCGCTTTGCGCCGTGAAGCCCTCCGCGGCAGCGCGGAGCAGTCCGTACCGGACTGCCACGCGGGCTCCGCCCCGCACTCCGCCACCCACCCGCCAGCGATACCCCTTCAATACGAAGACCTGGCACTGGACACCGAAAGGCGCCTTGCACTTAAGAACGGAAACCCCATCACACTCACACGAGACGAATACAAAATACTCACCCTGTTAATGTCGCGCCGGACAAAAATATTCACACGGGACGAAATACTAGACGCCGTCAAAGGCGAAGATTACTACGGCTTCGACCGCTCAATAGACAGCCATATAAAAAGACTACGGGCAAAAATTGGCGACAACCCGAAATCCCCCAAATACATCACCACCGTCTATGGAATAGGTTACCGGTTCGGCACACTGTAAATGAAACGCCGCCTCAGCGTCAGCCTGCAAAACCGCCTAACCGTCACATACATATTATTCATCAGCGCGGCGATAGCACTGCTAGCACTCGTCATAAATCTATTAACAAACATAATCTTTGCAAACCTGGTCAAAGAAAACATAAAAATAAAAAGCGGCGAAATAGCCCGCGCCGTCAGCGCACATTACAACCCCATGCTGCAAAGTTTTGACAAAGACGCCGTTGAAAACATAGGAATGTACTTTGTACACGAAGGCTACATCGTAAGCGTAGAAGACAAAGACGGCGGAATAGTTTGGGATGCCCGCGCCTGCGATATGCGCCAGTGCCGCGACGTAATAGCAAACATAAACCGCCGCATGAAACAGCGGCTGGGCGCAGAAGGCGGAATGCGAAAAGAAAGCTACCCCGTCCGATACAAAGGCGAAACAGCAGGAGCCGTCATCATCGAAAGCTACAGCCCATTTTTTTACAGCGAAGCAGAAAACGAGTTCCTGCAATCAATGAATAAAACACTGTTGGCAACCGGCATCCTGCTGTGCCTGCTAAGTGCGGCAGTCTCGAGGGCAATCGCGCGCGGCATAGCCCGCCCCGTAAACCGGGCCGGAGCCGCCGCGCGCGCCATAGCCCAGCTCTATTCGAGCGGGGCAATCCTGGAACAGAAGGCCGTCAAACTACCCGAAAACTACAGGACGCGGGAACTGGCCGGACTTTCCGTCGCACTAAACAGACTGGCGGGAGAACTGGCAAACGCGGAGCGCAGACAAAAACGCCTATGCGCTGCAATGGCGCATGAACTGCGCACACCCCTAACCTGCCTGCGGGGAAACCTCGAAGCCATACTTGACGGCGTATTCGAGCCGGACGCCGCTCTGCTTCAAAGCTGCCACGAAGAAGTAATACGCCTTGCCGGTTTAGCCGAAGGACTAACAAAACTATCCAGCTTCGAATGGAACGCAGGCGCGCCAGCCGGCCCCGCGGCAGACACCCCCTTCAATCTTGCAAAACTCCTTGAAAGCACGGCGGAACAATTCAGGGCAGCAGCCGCCGAAAAAGGCGTAACGCTGCATCTAAAGCTGCGGGACAGTCCGCTTAAAGGCGGATACGACCGCCTCAAACAAGTGTTCATCAACCTGCTGTCAAACGCGGTAAAGTACACGGACAGCGGGAGCATATCCGTCAGCATTGATGAAGCGGTAGAAGCGGACGCCGGCGGCGACTTACGCTGGCTGGTTACGATTGCCGACACGGGAAGCGGCATAGCGGCAGAGGACATCCCCCATATATTTGAATGCTTTTACCGCGCCGATAAATCGCGCGGACGCGGCACAGGAGGAGCAGGCATAGGGCTTACGATAGCGGAAGCCATAATCCACGCGCGCGGGGGGAGCATCAGCGTGGAAAGCGCGGGGATTGGCAAAGGCTCGGTATTCCGCGTTTTGATTTAGTCTTTTTACAGCCCGCAAGAGTAAACGCGGTTTGCGGAGAAATAGAGCCGCGCCATAAATCCAATAAACTCAAATCCACTTTTTTCAGTAAATCCCCCATCATCTTTTTATTGCATAATTTATTATGATAGCAGCTTCCCAATAAACGCCACCGGATTTTTAGCGGTGTTTCCTGGT
>JAIRSB010000059.1 GCA_031255655.1 Spirochaetaceae bacterium
GGAATGCCGGCATGGATTCAAAACGAGGCGTTCAAGTGGGAAGAGGCTTTTATCGAATACATCGCGGCACGGAGCATATACGATAACATAAAGAGCGGAATATCGAAGGAGGATGTGAAAAACGAGTACGCCTTATGCGCTCAGGCTATGGAGCAGGCGGAAGACGGTGGCACGATAGCGCAAATCTCCGGACGGCTGTCGTCTCTGGAATATGTTTACCGGCTTTTAATCGCGGTTGAGGAGCAGGAAGCGGTTATAGCCGAGACCGGGTCGCTTGGCGAAAAACACTGGCGGCAGTATTTAACCGATAAGTTCCTGGGAGATTACAACAAAGCCGCCGACGATGCCGACAAACTGCCGGTGGGGATGTACGGAAAACCGGAGTCGCTGGAAGGAAGTAGCGCCGCGCAGAGTTATGCCGAGGGCAGCCTTGCCGATAAATTTGAGAAAGCGGAACACGAGGCGGCAAAATTGAACGATGCCATAAGGCTGAACATGGATTCTGACGGTGAAAGAACAAATATTGTAATGAAAGAAACCGTGGACAAATACCTTTCGGACATGAATGCGGAATGGTCGGAGGACGATATTGAACAGGCAGGATATATTTATACCGACCGTTTAAACATTGAACTGTCGTCTCTAAACAATAGCGAATCGCTTATGGCGGTACTGTCTGCCGAAATTGCCCGTATGGGCGGCGCTTATGAAAAATCAAACAGTGAGGCCAAGATGATCGCCGCGATGAAAAATATCGAAACGGAGATAAACGTCTTAAAAAACGAATATCAAAGGATCATGGGCGACTATGCGAAAGCGGCGGAAAACTTTGCTGAAAAAGGTGCCGTTTACGATGAACTGTACACGGCGGCAAAGAAAAGTTATGACGAGATGGAAGAAGCGCGTTTCGAATACGAGAAGAGGGACGCGATAAGAAGGTGGGCCAGCACCGCCTATCTTGAATATGACGGACTGGATGCCGCTCTGACGGAACAGTATAAAAATCCGGCAAACGAACTATCTTACGCCACAGAAAAACTGAGCCGGGCGGAAATTGTTCTTGCAGCCCTGAAAGACGTTTACGATAACGGGGAAACCCGGCGTCCGTTTGACAATGCCGCTTACAACGATTTATACGAGCGTTACAAAAACAGTTTTGAGCGGTTAATCCTTTCAATGAAAATAAAAAGCGAACTTGACGCGGCGATAGGGGAAGAAACCGCAAAGAATATACGATTGTACGAAATATATACAAAAGCCTTGCAGTCTTTCGGTTACCCGCCGATAATAACGGAAAATTATGTTTCATTGGACGATAACAAGAATTGGAAGTTAACCGATATTATTACCGTAAAGAATGGGAAACTTGGTTTTTCTTACACCGGAAGCGGCTACGTGCTCGCGGGACAGACTACGGAAAAATCGAACGCGCTGGCGACGTACTTTTCGGCGAACGGAAAACATGAAACCGAGACATTCGCATCGTCGGATTTCGAGCGGGCTTTGCGGGAGCTAAGCGGCAGACTGGGTGCCGTTATTACGGACGAAACGAACTACCGGCAGTGGAGCATGGCGCGCGATTACCTTATCATACAACTGCAAAAAAACAACGGCTCTATGGAGGAGCTTAAGAGCTATTACAGTCGGGATGCGGGGCTAGCTGGAGATTTAAGAACGAAAAAAGCTACATTCAACGGCATTAAGTTCGGTGAAGTTTCCGACATATCTATGTCGGATGCGTATCTGCTGAGCCTGCAAAAGGCGGCATGGGACAGCCTGAGCGCGAATGAAAAAGCGGACATGGAATTTTATACAATATTAACTCTTTTGGACGCCGGCGGGACTAATTCGAAAGGCTTCAAATTCGCGACATGGATTGCGGAATACGACCATGTAGCCGGTAAGGTAAAAAAGAATAAGAACAATGCGCACGATGTAGCGTTTGCCAGTTTCGCCACTGCGGCGGCTCTTACAACGGCAGCCGCTTTTCTGTCATGTATCCCGGGTGGACAGAGCGCGGCGATAGCGCTGGGCATAGAGGCGGCTGCCGCCGGAACTGTCGCGCTGTTTTATGACAATGCGTCAAAGACTCTGTCCGAGACGCTGACCGAACTGAAAAAATCCCTCGATAATTATAACATGAGGATATCGGACGCTTTCAGCGGACTTCAAGCTTCAACCGGTTCCATAAAAGCCTCGTTAGCGAATTATAAAGCATCCTGTGACAGACTAGCCAAACTCAAGGGTGAAACCAAGGACGGAAGCAACGTAACCTGGCGGACAATCAAGATTTCCCTGGATACTGCCGGACTCAATCCTGCGGAAATATCAAAATTAAATTCCTACTGGCTTGAAATGAACTCGGACAGGCCGGTTGAAAGCAAGGATACCGTTGAGGCGCTAGCGCAACTCATTCAATGGAGCAGGAGTGAACGGGAGGATATAAAACGGGATTTGGAAAACGAATACACAGAGGCGGAAGCCGGGAGACTGGAAAAGCAGAAGGTTTACAGGGCGCTTTCGCAGTCCTATATCGCGGGTGAAGAAAACATTGACGCGGTTAAAAAAGCGCTTTACGATACTTACGGGACGGATTCACCCGCTATAAAAAACCATCTTGAGAATCTTGAATCGTCCATAGTAAACAGCGCGGGTGGTGTTATGACAAGTGGCTCTTCGTATATGACGGAATTCTTCTCTCTCGCTGGCGAGCTTGCCGAGGTCATAGGGCGCGCCTACCGTGCCCGTTACGCTGCCGAGCTCACGGCGAGGGAAGTAGAATGGGAACAGCAGGTTTTCGACATCGACCAGAAACTGAAGTCGTGGAGGGAGGCGTCCGCCGTCATACTGGCGAAAGGCCGCGACGACTGGAAGAAGGGGGGCGAAACCATGCGCGCCCGCTATTCGGCGTGGAAAAAAGAGTTCTCGCAGGAGTACGATCGGACATCCGCCGCATGGGACGCCGCGTATCTGGCGGGTCTTGAGGATAAGGCGGCGTGGGTTGCGGAGGCCGGCGAGGCAGCGGTCAACGCTTCAAGCATCGCGGCGCTGGAATCTGTCGGCGCGAGCGCGGAACGGAAGGCGAGGGCTATGGATACCCGTGACCCGGCGGCGTTAAGGATGTCAAACGCGATACTGGAGACGGAAAAAACCCTGAACGACATTTTACAGAGCGCCGGTATTTTGAACATGGCGGAGGCGCTGAGGGCGGCGGGTCTTTCCGCAGAAACGGCGTCGGTTGCGGCGCGGACCGGCGTCGGAGGTGTCAATGTATGGAATGCGGGCATCGTGCGTGTTAAGGCTGCGGAACTGGCGCGTGATTCTAACGAGGAACTCGCGGCGAGGGAAGCCCGGATGCTTGCGGCCAACTTTAAACGTATAGCGCTGGACGCGCTGGACGGCCTGAAGGATTATATCAATGAGGCGAACAGGAGCTTTGACGAAAGCATGGACGATAGGTTTGTCATGGAGGGCCGCTGGAGCCGCAACGGCGGGAATTATACCAACTCGATCCTTGTGGACGCATCGCTGGCCGGCGGCAGGCGGGAAAGTGTTTCGGTGGAGGCGTTCCGCTATTACCGGATGGAACAGCCTGTGAACTTTAAAACAGATGTTGATGAAAGCCGCCTTGAAAGCTTTGATTCTTTTACCGTCCAGCTTCTTATCGGACAGATGAGGGAGGAGTTAAAAGCGCTACAGGAGGAAATATTCGGCACGGAAGAGGCGAATAACGAGTACCAGGATAAGAATAAATATGAGAAGGACGGCATATCCGCGCCTGGTCTGTTCGGAATACACAGGGGTTACGCGCCGAAATCAAAAGAAAAACCGGACGTAACGCCCGACACTATAACGGAAGACAATATTTTCGAGCACAGGGGAAGTGGGGAAACCGGGCGGTTAATGTCGAAATACACATACTGGAAATACCGTGAGAATTTCGGGTTCGCGGCTGTTGAGACGGCGGCTTGGGACAAGAAGATATGGGACGACCACGGTAGTTTTTTCAAGGCGCCGACTATAAGGAGCATAGCGGACATGGCTGTGCAGGTGGTAAGCTCTGTAGCGGC
>JAIRSB010000103.1 GCA_031255655.1 Spirochaetaceae bacterium
AGCATCCTCAAGCAGATTGATGTCCAGCTCGTCCTTCGTATACGCATCAAAACCGTTCCTTTTGTAAAACCATTCGTGGTCGTGAAAATGGTTGTTCTTACTTTTGGATACCGTACCACACTCAATGATTTTATCAGCAACCTGCCGTTCATACGCGGGCAGCTTGAGTTCGGAATCCACAAGACGGTTGCCCGCAACCGTTTTGACGGAAACCTCCCTAAAGCTCCCCCCGCCGGTATAAAACGCAGATCGGTCCGCGCTCATGCGGTAGCTCTCCGTAAAGGGGCGCTGTAAGTCATACTTCATGACCTTTTTGTCCCTATCATCCACAAGATACGCCTTGAAACTATCTGTATCGCCGAGCGTTTGCCCCGCCGCACTGACAATTTCACAAGCAAAGAACGGTTCTTCCTTGACGATATAGTACGTACCTATGTTGTAGCTTGCGACTTCAACGATTACGACGGATTTTTGCGCGCCATTATTGATCGCGTATGCACTGACATTGGAATACCCGTGCGCCGACCGCATGGGTCCATACGCAACGAAAGCCCCGTTTACAAACACTTGATAGGTGTTGGACGCGGCAATTTTCAATGTAAAGTCTCCCGACGCAATCTCTGCGCGGAAGGCTATGGTCACGTTTTTTTCTGTGACATAATCTTTGGCGTATACGCATTTCATAAGCACTCCTCAAGGGTAACCTGCCCCAAATATTAGATCAGACAGTAATGTTAGTAAATGACTCCCGTGTTGCGCACTGCATATCAAATAGAGCTTTTTCATATTGCTCCCCTATATCATTTTTAATAGACTCTTTGATAAAATGTGCGGTATGGTATCTGCACTGCCAACGGCGGCGGCGGCGCAATGCGCGCCAACGGTAACGGCGCAGATTTTTCCGTTTTCGTCATCCATAAACGGATGCCCCGCTGAAAGCGCGCTAAGTACGCCGCCCAGCATGGCGTCCCCCGCCCCCGCCGTGCTGGCAACCTGTGTTTTGACGGCGGGAAAGGCTTTTTTTCTGCCGTTTTCGTAGGCAATGCAACCCTCCGCACCCAGGGTGACGATGAGTTTGATGCCGGGGTTCGCCTTAAATAACTTTTCGTAGCACGCATCAGCGATTCGACTCTCGTATTGCGCCTCAACGCCGGCGATAGCCGCCGCCTCGCAGACGTTTACGGACAACAGCATGCAGTATGCAAAACCCGTCGCAAACGCGTTCGCTTCCCCAGCTAGGCAGGATGCGGCGGTGAACGCGCCACATTCTCTGCCGCGCTTTAGGAAATGGATGCGAGAAGCCACGGGGATTTCCGGTGCGGCGAGGAATATGCAGTCCTTACCGGGACTCAGTTTTTCCAGTGCGCTGTCGATGTATGCGGCGTCCACCAGATTGCACGCGCTGTTGGATGCCGTGAGGTTTCCACCGTTCCCGTCGGGGTACTGGAAGCACACACTCACCATGGTAGGGACGCCGAGTGCCGTCGTCACAAACTCCGTATGTATGCCCATGCCTTTCATGCTACGCAAAAGGGCAGCTCCCGTACCGTCTCTGCCGATTTTTCCTATAGCAAACACGTCAGCCTTGCCTTTTAACAGCCTGCCCGGATAGCTTGCGATGATGTGCAGCTTGCAATAATCTTTAAAATCGGTGAGCTCCGCCATGCGGCTTTCCTCCCTGCCGATCGTGTGGTTATCGGAAAGCTTGAAGAATATGCCGCTGCCTATGCCGCCTACGCCTAAAATTCTTGTATAACGCATACGTTACATCCCGTCAAATTCCCAGTCGGGATTTTCCGATACGGGGTGATGCGTGGTTTCCTCCGTCGCAGTCAAAACGGCGTCAGGATGCTCCTGAAGCAACGTAAAAGGATACTCGACGTCGGGCTTTGAGAACAGTGCCACGCGGAGCGCCGTCTGCTTCCATGCACCGGTGTCGGAATATACTCTAACCTTTTTGGCGCGCATACATTCCTTTAATCCATAGGTGATGCTCATAGGCGCCACAAACTGGTAGCCGCCGCCGAAACCGCGCTGCGCTAATGCAAGCACGGTATCCCAGTTGTTGTTCTGTATACGTATAGTGCTACTCCTCAGCTCGTCCAGCGTAATCGGACTGTAGGGCTCACGGCGTGCCTGGTTGAACGCCAGGTGCCCGTCCTGCCCCCAACCGCCCAGCGTGATGTCGATGGGCAGCGACATGGCGAGTTCGTGCATTGCTTCTAGGTTCGCGGGCGTGGGATAATATCGCTGCGCCGCGGGGGCTTGCAATTCCTTGTGCACGTTGCCGTAAAAATGGATTTCCATATATGCGCGGAAATTGTTGGGATCTTTTTCTTTTAACAACTTACCTTCCCAATTCAGACATTCGTCCATATGCAGGCCCACGAAGTTTTTCATGCTGACGTTTTCGGCGTTGACCAAATCCGTGAAAGGCTTGTACCAGCACCGCGGGCCACAGGGTATGACGGCGACACATTGGCGCTTTTCGGCGTTGGCTTTTATAATTTCGTCCGCAAGCTCTCGCGCCATCAGCCGCCCCATTTCCGCGCTGTCTCTGACGATGCGCAACGGCACCCTGCGCTCCGGATGGTTTATTAGATCCGCCGACTTTACGCGGCACCACTTTAGCAACTCTTTTTTGTCGATCATAATCTTTTTCCTCACTCAATAGGTAATCAGTTGAATCAAGGCAGTAGCCTTTTTGTCGTCATGCGTCCCCAACCAGCCATCTGCACAAAGCCTTCGGCATACTTGACCCCCGCCTGCAAGCCCCGCATGCGCGAAAACACCGTCACGGTTTCCTCAAAATCAATATGGTCATGGTCTTTAAGCCAGGTAAGCTGCGTTTGGTGGCAGCGCAGCATAGCAAGTTTGACATCCATGACGCCACTGATATCCACATATTCGGTGGGCGAAAAACCAAACGCACCTAAGTTGTCCATGTAATAGATGGGGCAAATCGGCACGACGGCACTTTCTTTGGATGCGTAGTGCGGCAAACTGGCGCAAAAGCTTGCGTCAAACACCAGCTTACTCACGGCGATGTGGTCAGGCATATAGTCATTTGGGCTATGCGTAATGATCAATTCCGGGTTCACCTTGCGTATGATATCGATCACGGCGTCCCGCGTGGCTTCATGTTGGTGATACAGACGTAAATCCCCGGTGTTGAGGGTCATATACTTTGCGCCGATGAACGCCGCAGAGGCCCGGCTTTCCTTGAGACGCATTTCTTTCAGTTTTTCGGACGGTATGACCACATGCCCCATGTCCCCGTTGCAGAGGTTGCACAACACGACCTCGTCACCCCGATCGACCATCCTTTTCGCCGTACCCGCGCAATTAATCTCGATGTCGTCGGGATGGGCGCTTACAAACAATACTTTCATGTCACTCACTTCTTGATTTAGTGTTTCATATATTGAACAAGTCCATTATACAAAATCTTAGGAGGTTTTGCAATACGTATTTTTCCGCCAGAATGTCAATTTTGTCCAGTTGCAAATTAAGAAAAAAATATATTTGCAATTTTCGCCACCAAAAGCTATACTATACCCATGAGCGTGCGCTTTCACAAACACAAGCTGGAAAACCTTATCGTCATCCCCAAGATCGTCACCATACACTATCTAGAGATCGACGAAAGTTTTTCCTACGTCGGCGAAAGGCACGATTTTTGGGAGATCGTGTACGCCGACAAAGACGACGTCCAATGCCGCGCTGAAGATCGGTGGTTTACGCTGCCCGAAGGCAACATCCTGTTCCATAAACCCGGCGAATACCATTCGTTATCCGCGTGCCCGGGGACGCTGCCCAACGTGTTTATCATCACCTTTGAGTGTACGTCCGAGGCCATGCGGTTTTTCGAGAAAAAAACACTCAAGTTTCCCGCGAGGCTTAAAATGTACGTTCACGACATCCTCAAAGAGGCGCGGCTGACCTTTGCCATGAACAGGCAAAGCCCCTTTATTACCAAGATGGAACTTTCCACCTCCCCCGTTCTCGGCGGGCAGCAGCTCATCCGCCTCAATTTAGAGCAATTGCTCATCCACCTGCTGCGCGCCGAAAACGACAAAACGCCCCAAAAGAATATCTTTGTCTCCAAAATCGAATTCGAAAACGAACTAACCAACCGCATCATTGCAATACTCAAACAAAATCTATACGGCCATATCACCGTACAGGCTTTATGTCGGAACTTAAATTACAGCAAAAGCTATCTCTATGATTTGTTCAAGGAAAACACCGGCACGGGCATCAAGGACTTTTATATCAAGCTAAAAATCGAGGAGGCTAAGCGCCTGTTGCGCAAACGCACGCTCAGCATCATGGAAATCTCCGAACAGCTTGGCTTTAACACCGTCTCCTATTTCTGCAGTGTTTTCAAAAAGCTGACCCTCATGACCCCTACCCAATACGTCGGCACGGTGTCGTACTAGCGTTCTTTATATTTGCTTTTTAACTTTGCCATGTCATATATTGGCTTTTACTCTTATTTCTTTCATGACCAGGACATCCGTTTTAGGTCATGTGAACACGGCCTAAAATAAGTCAGCTAAACATATTAGGCAAATATGATCATCCGTTTTGCTGAGTTCTGTAAGGTTACTTTTAAATCCGGATTTTGAGAACAGGTAAAAATACTTCTCAGAATATTGCCCAAATGTTTTAGCTTTTCTTTTTAGCTCGTTTAAAACTGTCATATCCATCAATTCATTTTTCCATTTGCATTCACAAAATATTGCGGACTTTTTGGAAACCGCCATTACATCTATTTCTTCTTGGTTACGTGAAACAGGATTTGTCCCCCACCAACGACCGATTTTATCAAATACAAACGGCAACTTTCCTTTTGTGTTTTCTCTAAGCATAAATTGCCTGCAAACATCCTCAAATATTCTTCCCACATAATCTGAAAGAAACGGTTCAACCTTGTTTTTATATACGTACTCATAATTTCCGCTCTCAATATTCGTAACGTTTTCAGGCACGAATTTATACCAAAATCGATACATATTGTCCTTTATGCGATAGACCCCGTTTCTTTTTCCGATTCCTCCGACAGGTAGCTCTCTTTCTATAATTCCTAATTGAATCAATGCGGTCAGATACTTACTGGTCTTTTTATTCTCTTCTCCGGATTTGGTTGAAATATCATTTAGCTTTGACGCGCCGTTTGCGATTGAGGCGATAATGGTATTATATACTGCCGGCTCGCGCAATTCTTGCTTTAAAAGATTTTGCGGTTCCTCATAAAGGCTGCCAAACTTATTAAAAAAACTCTGTTGTATGCCTTCGGATATGGAGTTGTACCCATTAATTTCTCTTAAGTATTGTGGAATTCCTCCGGTCACTGCATACCCAAGAATCTTATCCTCAAAGCTTGTGTTTTCAAAAAATGCCGCGCTGTCATAATAATCAAACGGCTCAATCTTAAGCTGAGCGTTGCGCCGGCCGTATAACGGACTTTTATAGCCGAGTACTTGCCGCTCCATAAAACTCATGCTGGAGCCGCATAATATAAGCATGATATTAGAACTTTTAAAAGTCGTATCAATGTGCTTTTGTAATACGGATGATATTC
>JAIRSB010000113.1 GCA_031255655.1 Spirochaetaceae bacterium
GGGTCCGGAAATATAATCAGCAATTACCGGCGCATGGGGCGCATAGAATTTTCATCCAAAATCTGGATTTCACCCCCATCAATCGTAATTGTCCCCCCCCCCCCCCCGGCTTTCCTGCAAACGCAGCAACGCCTTGCCCAGTGTCGTCTTGCCGCTGCCACTCTCACCAGCCACGCCCAGCGTTTCCCCTTTTCGCAGTGTAAAACTCACGCCGTCAACCGCCTTTATATACGAGACAACACGGCGTAAAAATCCCTTTTTCACCGGAAAATATACTTTCAAGTCTTTCACGGAAGCCGCCGCGGGAGCGTCCGGTTTTGGCGGCGGACTTTCTCCATCTGAATCTATGCCGAGAAGCTCGCGGGTATACTCATGTTTTGGCTTATTGAAAATATCGTCAACGGAGCCGCTTTCAACAACGCGGCCTTCCTTCATTACGACGGCGTGGTCCGCGATACGACGGGCAAGATTCAGGTCATGCGTGATAAACAACGCCGCCATGCCCAATTCTCGCTGCAAAGAGCGGATGAGGTCTAGTATCTGAGCTTGAATCGTAACGTCAAGCGCCGTCGTGGGTTCATCCGCCACAAGAAGTTTTGGGCGGTTGATTAGCGCGATGGCTATCATTACACGCTGACGCTCGCCGCCGGAAAGCTCGTGCGGGAAAGCCCCAAGCCGTTTTTCCGCGTCCCGCAAGCCTACTTTTCGCAGCCATTCTATCACGATAGGCCGCGCCTGCGCTGCGCTCAATCCTTGATGGACGACAAGCGGTTCTGCGGTCTGCCGCTCAATATTATGCAGCGGATTAAGGCTGACGGACGGCTCCTGAAAAATCATGCCGATTTCACGCCCGCGTATGGAACGAAGTTCCGCCTCGCTCATAGTGAGGATATCGCGCCCTTCGAAAAACAACTCGCCGCCAGAATAGTCTATCAAATCCGGACTTTGCAAGCGCAACAAAGCCTGAGCGCTCACCGTCTTGCCGCTGCCGCTCTCCCCCACAAGTGCGGTAATTTCGTTTGCCGCCATACTTATGTTTATGCCGTGAACAACCTCGGCAAAACTTCGCCCGCCGGACGCGGCAGTTACGCACCTGAATGCGGCTCTAAAATTCCGGTACTCAACAAGCATCGCGGACAACGCGCCTCATTTTCCCGCGTAATGCTTATTGAACAAATCAAGGGCGGTCTTCCGGCAATCAGTTTCAAACACGCGGTATTTTTTGAGGAATACTATGCCTTCTTCAGTAAGACGCGCCTCTCCGCCGCCTCTTCCTCCCTGCCGCCGTTCCGTTACCGGGTAGGATAGCCACTTTTCCAGATTGTTCAATAATTTCCACCCCTTGCTATAGGACATTCCCATATTTTCACAGGCTTTGCGTACATTCCCCGTCTCGTTAATCGCTTCTAGAAGGTTTATCATTCCGGGACCGCAAAAGGGCTTCCCACGTCCTCCGGGAGCGGCTAAAAAAACTTTTATTACCGCTTGCGCGTTACTTAACATATTATTTTCCATAAAATTAAGGTCTAATACTCATTTTTCGTTGAATTTCCGCCGCGCGTTCCGGCGGCAGCAACGAAAACCAGAATGATACGATTGACGCGGCGCCTTCCGCCTGCGCTATCTCTTCAACTTTGCGTATCACGTCGATGGCGGCTTGATCGTCCATCGCCTCAATTATGGCAACCGCGTTTTGCGGCGGCATTCCGTTAAGGTAGCGCGCTATCTGGTCAACATTGCGGTCGCGGGCGGACATTTCCGTGGCGGAGGCGTCCATTGAATTTTCGCGTTCATCGAGTCCTTTTTGCCGGTCTTCCAATTCCGCCGACATCTGCTCTATTTGCGCCATGCGCGTCTGTATTTCGTCTTCCTGCTTTTTCATTTCCATTTCGCGCAAATCAAGCGTTTCCAGACGGACAGCGAGCCGTTCCGCGTCCAAATTCAGCATTTCGCCCTTAGGCGCGGCGCTTTGAGTGCGCGCTTCCAGTCCTAAACGCCGATAAACCGGCGCGAGAATAGTTTTCATGTCGATAACGTTGAGGTAATCAAACCATAATAGTCCGCCTGCGGAAATCAAAACGATTAGAAATAATAGCAGTAAAGACCTTCCAACATCACCGCGAGCCATAGTCCCTCTCTATCAAAATATCAGGAAAGTGAAAAATATTGAGCGTTTTGCTGGTTTTCAGCTTATTGTCAGTATCCCATCTTTTCCCGCTAAGTTTCAAGACTATGTTTCGCGTTTAAAACTTTCCCGTGAGCTTCGCAGTTTGTTATACTGAATACTATGAAAACATTCAAAGTCAACATTTTTTCATTTATATACGCCGCTACTTGCGCGGCAATTTTTGTGATAGCGGGCTGCGATAAAATTCCACTATCTTACGACAGGACGGGACAAGACTCGCAAACAGAAAAAAAACCGCAGACTCCCAAAAATCCGGCCAATTCTCCGCAAACCCCTCAGCAGCCCGCCGGCTCGCCTCAACAGCCTCCGCAATCGCCGCCGGCAAGCGGACTTCCCGCTCCTACGGCTTATACTTGGTATGTTTCGCAGGGCGGTAGCGACGCCGCCGGCGGGCAAAGTCCGTCTGAACCGCTGGCCACTGTGCAGGCCGCGCTTTCCGCTATAAAAACGTCTCATCGCGGCGGCAGTTGGCCTGCCGGAAAGAGCGCGACAATCGTTATCAGCGGCGAAATCAAGGCGCCCGGCCAATTCAAAGATTCGATGATTGATATTTCCGGGGTGGGGAACTATCCGCCTATCGTTTTTGAGGGAGACCCGGTTGCCGGCGGCACGCTGAACGCTAATATGCGACAGAGCGGCGACGGGCGTGTCATGTCCGTAACCAATAACAAGGTAACGCTCGGCGGGAATTTGCTTCTTACCGGCGGACGCGCGCTATGGGGCGGCGCGGTGTGTGTCGGCGCGAAGCTGCCGAATACCGCGGGCGAACTTGTCATAGCAGGAGCGGAAATCTCAGGTAACACGGGGCAGGTTGGCGGCGGCGTTTTAGTGTATGAAGGCAGCGTGTCTATGACGAGTGGGGCGATAAGAAACAATTCAGGCGGTTATACCAAATCTGGCGCGAGTTCAGGCGGCGGGATACACCTTAATTTTTTCACGTTTCTTCTCATGTCCGGAGGGACGATAGCGGATAACGGCAACGGCAGCTTAAGCACGGAAAGCGGAGGTGGGCTTTCCATTGATGGCAATGCGTACGCGCTTATGACCGGCGGTGAAATTATAAACAATTTTGCAAAAGACTCAGGTGGCGGCGTGAACATATCGCCAATGGGAAACTTTAAGATGACAGGTGGTTTGATAAACGGCAATAAAGTTACAAGCGGTAACAATGATGTTGCTATGAACCGCCAGTATGGCAGCGTGTTCACCCAGACCGGCGGAACAGTCGGCGTAATATCTCAGTAAAGCCCTTGTTGCCGCCCACTCGCTTTCAGCGGCGCGGGGCGTGGCTGGCACGGTTTTCATTGATTATAGGTTAGGAAACACAGCTTACTGCCCGCGAAGCAGGCGCGCCTGCTTCGCGGGTGGCATTATAAAGATGGCAATGACACGAGAGCCAAAGTCTTTACTTGCCGAAGCAATGGTGCGAGAGGGTGTTTCGCGATGACGAACGCACGTCTGTATTATGCCTGCATCCACGTTGTCTGGTGATACCACTCGAAATTCCACACTTTTTCGCTGTTCGTTGCCACGCTCAGTGCTATTGCCTGGATCCAGCTTTTTAATTCGCCTTCTGTTGTAACCGGCGTATACTTCCAATTTCATTTCTGTCTGGTTTTCTTACGGCCAGTCAATTTCGCCGTATTCAATGGGAAAATAACCTTAAATTCGCCCCTAATGTCCACGCATAGCGTTAAATGTAAAATTGCTGTTGTTATGATTGATTTTCTGACGATAAATTAGTAGATGTATCAAATTATTCACGGGAGGGAATATGAGCAACCATACAGTTAAGGCTAAATATGTCTCTTTGATTTTTGCCTTCGCATTTTTATCAGCGACAGTCGCGGTCGCGCAGTATTCCGGAGATAGTTTCTATTTGGAAAGAGGCAGGATAAAAGCATTGAGCGGCAGATTGGCCGAAGCTATAGAAGACTTTACTATGTCAATAAACTTTATCCCAAACAACCCGGACGCATATAACGCCCGCGGCGTGGCATACGAAAAGTTCGGAGACTACGCGGCGGCAAGAGCTGATTACGAGCAAGCCTTACGGCTCAATCCTAATTCGGGCGAAGCTATGCATAACCTAAGGAATCTGGAGGCGACATTGCGTGCGAAAAACATAGCCCTTCCGGCGGCAAATCCGCCGCTGCCGGAAGCTGCCGGTGCCACCACGTGGCGCACCGGCCCTACGGTAAACCCGCCGGGAAACCCAGCCAGACTGTCAAACACGACGCACTTTGGACAAAACCTACCCGCGCAAAACAGTGCGGCGCGCTCCGCTGCGCAGCCCCCGCGGATTCTCGCGACCCCGCCCTACGAAACAGCATTCCGCCAGACGCTCACAACCCAAAACGCGGGGCAAAACACGAATGGCAGACAGCCTCCCGCCTCGTTACGCGAGCAAACACAGCATGGACAAACGCGGACGGCAGCCGCCCCTTCATCAAGGACAAGACCCCCAGCCTACAGCGCACTCAACCAACTGTCATTTGTTGACCCTGTTGCCGAAAGCTACAATTTACAAGGCACAATCTTGAACGGATATGGGCGTTTCAGCGAAGCGGTTTCTCAGTTTAACGAAGCGATAAAATCGTACCCGGAGTACGCGATAGCGTACAACAATCGCGGAGTTGCCCTTGCCAATATGGGTGAGTTTGAGGCCGCCGCCGCCGATTTTAATCAGGCTTTGCGTTTGAATCCCTATTACCGCGACGCGCAGTTTAACCGCGAACGAATCAACACTTGGACGGCGCGCCGCTAACGCCGGAAACCGCGC
>JAIRSB010000073.1 GCA_031255655.1 Spirochaetaceae bacterium
CACAGGGCGTTCCCCTCGCACCGTACATATCAGGGATGCTATCCCCAGTCTTCGGTAAACCGCCATACAGTCGCTTTATGATACCTTCTCCCATACCGCCAGTTTATCATGGTTTTCAAAATGAGAATTGCTGGAAATTTCCCGAAAATTCCGGTTCCGGCTTCGCGGCTGACGCGGACAATTAAGGCAGACCGGTACCTAGTATTTCTGTGATTTGACTATTTATCGGAAATTAGACCTGCGAACTTCCGCCGGCAAGCTCGGCGCTGGATTGTTCATGCGCGCTGCCAGCTATTTGCCGCCGTCTTGCAATGCAGCGCTTATAAGGAAAATGCCTGCGAAGTTTTTCTGTTACAGAAACCGCCCGCACTCGTGCAGGCGCACGGGCGCGGGCGGCGTTTTACTCCATGGGAGTTTGATACCCTGCCGCAAAGCAGCGGGATTTTTATTTTGCTGGCTTTTAGAGAATAGCCCAGCCCAAACCAAGCGCGACCCTAAAGCCTGTGCTAAGCCCAAAATCCCCCTTCATATCACCCCAACCCCCGATATTCACTTCTGTAGTCCCAAGTGTAATCGGAAACTGTATATACGGATTCATGAAAAATCCACCCGGTTTGCCACTGTCTATTTTCCAGCCAATTTCAGGCACAATACCAAACCCGGTCCTCGTAATAGACTGGGTTCCGCTTCCTAATTTTTTGCCATCCTTTACAAAATCTTCTACTCCGGTATGTATACTAAGTCCCAGACCAAGTCCCGCATAGAACGTTTTTCCCCACGGATAGAAACGTCCGACAGCGTTAAGCCCGATGTCATTAAAGAGGAAGAACATGGAAGTAAAATAAACGTTAAGCCCTGCCGAGATATTTGGCGTCAGCATATATTCACCGCGGATACCCACGCCGACAAGACTTAATTCGCCTGACAGCCATAATTTGTTGACATCCGCTGTCTTCGCCTTCTCATTCTCATTCTCCTGAGCGAAAACACCTCCCGCAATCACACTTGCAAGAACCAAAACCAATAAACCTTTTTTTGCCATTTTTTACTCCTTACTAAACTAAAGGCAACATAATGCGGCACATACGAAATCTTCCGCATGTGCCTGCTTTAACAGCGGCGGTTCCCGTAACCTACGGCTACGCTTTCGGAACTCTTTCCGCCTTTCACGCGGCTCTCATGCCCGCGCGCGCACCTGTTTTAATCTGTTTTCTCTGACACCTCCTTTCCGCCGCCCCCGCGTAAGAATCTGGTTTTCACCTTCACCGCCGCCTTGTTCAGCACATAAAGAGAATCTAAGAAGATGTCGAAATGTCTAACAAAAATTATGGGACAGGACTTCCCCGACAGGGATTCTTTGTTCGAGAAAAAAGCGTTTTTATTTGAGTTCAGGGCGTTTCCGCCCCTGTTTAATGGCGAAAACGAGCCAATATCAGAAAGCCGTGTTAAACACGGGGGGGGGGGGGGCGGGGGATAAGTAATCCGAAAATTGCTTTCATGTTGGATAGTCTACATGAATATGCGGCAGTGTGTCAAGTACTAAAAAAACAAGGGAAAAGACGGGCAGGCGCGGCGCTGGATTGCTTCGCTTCGCTCGCAATGACGGGTAAAGCGCCGATTAACAGGGAAACCGTCGATTGACAGGTAGGGCACTGATTGGCGGGTGATTAGCTTGGCGGACTGGCGAAATCAACTGTCTGGACATAGGTTTTGCGGTACAGGCTTGGGGACAAACCCGTGCATTTCTTGAAAACGCGCGAAAAGTGGAACTGGTTTTTGAAGCCGAACCATTCGGAGATTTCTTCAATAGTCCGCGGTGTCGATATTAAAAGACCGGTAGCTCCTTCAATTTTAAGGCGCATGATGTACTGGTGCGGAGACATTTTGACCTCACGGCGGAACACTCTTATGAAATGTCCCATCGAAATTCCGACAATGCGCGCCATCTCGTCTATTCCCAGCGCTTCACAGACATTTACCTGCATGAGGGCGAGCGCTTTTGTTACTTGAACGTGGTTTGTCCGGCGCGTTTTGCCGTTTGCCGGCGTTTCTTCTTGGCCCGGCAATTGGTAATTCGCGTCCATAGGGAAAAATCTGAAAAGCACGCTTATCAGCAAATGTTCCGCCGCGATTCTCAGGCTCGGCGCGCCCGAATTAAACATTTCCGCTATTTCTTCGCACTGTATCCTAAGCAGTCGGTTATTTATATTCACAATCTCGCGGTTTTTTGACAGAATGGACGCTATCAGTTTGTCTGTTTCGCTTCCGGCTTCGTCAAGTTTGAACAACAGGGCGTAGTAGCTGACAGGCCGTTTTTTAATATCTGGAATTATCGAATGGAATTCGAGCGGCATAGTCGTCAGGATGCGTCCCGAAGTTATGGCGGCGCATGATTTACCGCACAAAAACGTGCCGTCCCCGTCAACAAAAAAATGGATTTCATACTCTCCGAAACCGTGCGCGTGGTAACGGCCGTGCCACGCCACTCGTTCATGCCCGACAAGGTGGTAAACGAATACAACATCAAGCAACTTCATTGTTTCATTATATAAAAAAAATCAAAAATGTCAAATTTAGATATAAACTGTCAAAAATAGTCATTCCAAATAATCACAATGCGGTTAATAATTATTAAGCCGTATATGCGGCAAATATATTTTGTCTGATTAAATATGGAAAAATCAGATAATCAGTTATGAGGGAGATTTCAGATATGAAAAAGATTCTGGCAGTTGTGTGTATGGCGGCTCTGGCGCTGTCCGCTTGTTCTAAAAAGGGAGGCTCGGAAGACAGTAAACTTGTCATAGGCTTTAACAATTACAGCAAGGGTATCTATTCGCTTGACATACTTGAAAAAGGCTTTCTGGCAACCTGCGAAGCTTTGGATGTCGAGCCGATGGTCGTGAATGACGAGGGCAAGGTTGAAAACTCTTCGGTAAATGTTGACAACATGATTTCAGCCGGCGTAGACGGTATCGTGTTTTTTGGCATTTATGACACGATGTTTCCCGTGATCGCCCAGAAGTGCGAGAGCGCGGGTGTTCCGTTCGTGTTCTTTGACCATATGCCTGCCGACAGTGTGCTTGTTGATTTGGTCGAGAACTTCGAGACCTACAAAGGCATCGCCGCGACGGTTGACAACGATACCGGCAGAAACCTTGGCGCGTACGCCGCTTCGCGTGGTCTTAAAAAGGCGATTGTTATCACCGCGCCGCGCAGCGACACTTCGCACGTTGCCCGCACAGCCGGTTTCACGGAAGCTTTCGAAGCGGGCGGAGGTCAGGTGCTCAACGTTTCTTACGGGGAAGTCGACCTTCCGTCTGTTATGACGCGCGCTAATGACGAGCTTACGGCTCACCCCGATGTGGAATGTATCTATGTTACTAACGGGGACGCGGGCGCGGCCCTCGTGGAAACGCTTGCGAAGCACCCGGAAGTGAACGCGGAACTGTATGTTACCGACCTTGACCCAGGCGTTCTGAATGGTCTCGCGTCCGGCAAGGTAGCCGCGGCTAACGGCGCTCACTGGGTAAACGTTGACTTCGCGACCGCTCTGCTTGTGAACGCGCTGCGTGGAAATGAAATCCTTGACGAAGGCAGTCCCGCTCGTCTCGTGGTGCCTGTCATGGTTCTCCCCGCGAATCTGGTCGGTATGTACCAGAAATTCTGGATTGACCAGCAGCCTTTCTCGCCGGACGAGATGCGCGCGTGGGTCGGCTCTGATGTAACGGTGGATGTGTTCAAAAACGAGTTGGCGAATTACAACATCATGAGCAGGCTGGAGGCAAAAGTGCGGGCTGGTCTTCTTACGCAAGCCGATTTGGACGCGGCGTTGGCTGGTAATTAGCGCGGAAAGCGCGGGGCCGGACACAACGGCTTCCGCGGAGCCGAGGCTTCATAGAAGCCGCGGCTTTTGTAAGGCCGTTGTGTTTTTCCAAACGCGATGTGTTTTTAATACAAGCGAGGGAGAATTTTATGGGAAATAACTCTGATACCGCAAACGGCGGGAACGCGGCTTTGGTACTGACGGTAAAGTCGCAAAATCCGCTTATACGCACGGCGGTGGTGAGTGGAGCTATCATCATCGGGTATATAATACTCAATTTTGTTACGGGTGGAAG
>JAIRSB010000179.1 GCA_031255655.1 Spirochaetaceae bacterium
TTAATGTAGAACGTGAGCCACGCATCATCAAGCGTAAGTCCGCGCATCTCAAACTTGAACCGCTTCTTCGCGTCGTGGAGAACACAATAGAGAAGCACCACGGCCCACCACAACTGGAAAACCGGCTCGCCGACATTGATCGCGGTACGGACTTCGTACCACACATCTCTTTCTAATTTTCGCATAATACCAACCTCCGCATAAAACGAGAATTTCGCCGCGATGTGGAGTTTTGTTCCGCAAAACTCCACATCTCAACGCTTCACGTTGAGATGTCCGCGACACTATATATATGCGGTTGTTAGCTGTGTTGCTTTAATTTGGCGCGAAAAAACGTGAAAATAATTGGGGATTTGGGCTGTTTTTCGTGTTTTGCGGCAATTTACCGCTACCTGACCGTAGTCGTTATTGCGAGAAGCGAAGCGAGACGGCCCCGGCACCAGATTGCGGCCTCGCCACCCCGCAATGATGGCCCGCGCTTCTGATCCGCGCAAGGGATTGGAGAAATGCGGAGCAGCCACGGCGCGAAGCGGCGGGGCCGGAGCGAAAGCGGAGTTTCGCAAAGCCCGGTTTTTTGCGGCGTAACCGCAAAAAATGCGCCCAAATAAAAAAATCGGTTATAAATATAAAATCACTGCACTGACGCTTGGTAACCCTGTGCCAAAGCAGTCCGGCAAGGCACCCCCGATGCGCCACCGTCAGGAGAAACCAAAACTCCGCCTTTTGAAACAACCCCGTTTACGACTTCCGGGTCACGAGGTAGTATTCATATTTGACGACCGCCTTTGAAAGAGCGTTTTTTATCGTAGTAAGTTCCGGTCGCATCCCTTTGATATGATTTTTCTGTTTGTTGGTTATCTTTGTCCTGAAAAATTTATCGAGAGCGGCCAAGAGACGGTGATGCTTCTGGATATCGCGGATATTCCGGCTAAGATAATTGAGAAGCTCCTCCTCATCCATTTTTTCTAATTTTGTCGTAGATCCGGTAATTGTCCGTAATTCTTTGATTTTTTCATTTAATTTTTTTACCAACAAATAATGATTGATTATTTTCACCCTTGAACTAAAAGAACCTGCAATTTCACATTCATAGAAATCAGCAGTCTGTTTTTTCTTAAAAAGAATCTTAAATAACGTTACTATTGCCTTCCTAATTGACCTATTCTTGCGCCGATAAACCCCGTGATTATGTTCAATCTTGACAATGATTTCACGAAACGTACTGACAGTGGAACAAAGCGCATTGAGACCTTCAATAAGTGTTGGTTTGAGTGATACTGTTTCTTCAAAAATCGGCTTTGCGTATTCTGTAACGTTAAGTTTCTTCAGTATGTCCTCCCGGACGTTGGCATCGGGAGAATTATCTTCATCCAGTAATTCTTGGACAATTTCCGGGTAAAAAATCTCTTCCGGGAACAAGGGGTAGAATTTCTTTTTAATGGAATCAATCGTAGCAATGCCGTCCATATTCGCTATAATGGATGAACGTATATTTCCTTTATACGCTTCACGTTGGTATTCATTGATTTCATTGAGTATTTTGTCCATATATGTGGCGACGGTATAGAGATCATCAAAACACGTCTCTAAATTTTTTAATAGTATTTTATTGACAGCGCGGTTCCGCAAATTGAAAAAAATTTCCGCCATCGCCTGCGTATTCAAGGATGGAGATGTCAAAGAAAGATTTTGCCATTCTATAAACCAGATTATCGCTCGCATGATTCTGATTTTATCCGGTTTAAGCGTATCGACGGAAAAATCATAAAAAGTAACGATGTATTCAAGCTGATTGTCGTATTTTGCAAGGCGCAGGCTAAATTCTTCCCGCTTTTTCGGCTCAAAAAAGGATCTTGTTTCAGGAACCTTGAGATCGCCGACAGGCGTTTCACTCTTATACGGATCCTTCATAATATAATTCTTTTGGAGAAGCACGAAATACAGTATTGCAAATGTCTTGCGAAATTCGCTGAATTTTGTCTTTAATTCAGGTATTCTCACACGCGACAACCATTCCTGTTTCTTTTCACGCGCTTGTTTAAACAAAGCATACCACTCGTTTGTATCAACCATATCATAACCCTACTGCACAACAAGATGTAAAATTAACGGACTATTCTCTGTTGGCGGCCCGCACTATCGAATTTCCACGCGCCATTTGTTTCAATCAAAGCGGCTTATAATGCTTTTACCCGCCAATACAAAACAACGAATGCCCTACCCGTACGGATACCCTATTGGATATGGAAAAACTTGTCAATGCCTTTATAACATTTTCCAGTATTTTTATTTTTTCGCCTTTCTTTTTTATGCTGAATTAAAATAAAATTGCAATATAAGACTGAAGAGAAATTTAGCAGAAAAGGTAAATCCAAGAATAAAAGCAATGAATAACAAAGTATGTGGTATTTGTCTGAACGGTTGTTTGTAGGGGTCTTTTTCCATTTGCGGATCAAGCCGTGTTTAGCGAAAACAGGGTAAAATCCGTAGCAGCAGATGGCTTCTTTAGCTATACGAATAATATCGGTATACTGCCCTGCGCTTCGGATCCGCGCAAGGGATTGGAGGAATGCGGGCAACCGCAGGTTGCCTAAGCAGCCACGACGCGTAGCGGCGGGGCCGGAGCGGACTACGGCAAACCTTCGGTTTGCCACAAAGCCCAGTTTTTTGCGGTGTAGACGCAAAAAATGCGCCCAAAAAGAAACGGTCTATAAAAGTGAAATTGTTCTTCGCTTAGTACGCTCAACACACGAAAACCGTCTGCAGCCGGAATAGGCGGGGCGTTTTTTTCGGTGTATAATAGGGTGCCGAGCGGTGATAACCATGAAAAGACAGAGCGTTTTTTTTGCAGGGGTTTTGTGCGGCCTCATGCTCCTCGCGCTTTCGGTAAGTTCCTGCGCGACGGTTCCACCCGGCAGCCGGGAGCGGGGCGCGACGGAAGAAGCGGAGACCGGGACCCCGGCGGAAAGTGTGGGCGATATTGAGGATATTATGGATGACGGCATTTCAGCAGAGGCGGCGGAAGAGGGGCCGGACACGGAAGGCGGGATTACGGCGGGCATCCTGCTCGGCTTTGACGACAATTACTATGCCGGATGGGAAGCGGCGTTTCCGTTGTTCGACCGGTACGGCGCGAAAGTTACGTTTTTCGTGCAGGGAAACCCCGCGTTTTGCCGGAACGCGCTGGAGAAGGGGCACGACATCGGGTATCACACGGAGAACCACGTCGA
>JAIRSB010000187.1 GCA_031255655.1 Spirochaetaceae bacterium
TTATTAAATAAAATTATTTTTGACTTTTTGGCGTGGTCTCCGGGGTTGTGCCGTGCGGGGGGGGGGCGCGCCCCCGTTAATCTGCGTCCGGTTTTGATGACGATTATCAATGTCGTATCCGGCGCAGTTTATACAAAAGACCTTCCGTTCAGAGAGAAAGCGCAGGTTTACGGCATGGCGCTTATTTTTTTGCTGCTTCTTTACAACTCGCCCGCGGGATTGGTTCTTTACTGGACGATGAACAATGTTTTTTCGCTGATAAAAAACTGCCTTAAAAAAACAAAGTATTCAAAAGTTGTTTTATATTATTTTTTTATCGCGGCTGCCGCCGCGCTGGATATCTATATATTATTTATGCACAGCGGACGGTTTCATAAACGCGTCCTTGTCGCGGCGGTAATAGGCATTTGTCTAGTTTCAGTATTATTAACAAAACATCCGATTTTTCGTAAATTTATTTCGTCTATAAATTTCAACGGCACCGCCGCACCGCAAACGAAGGCGTTTATCAACTCCGCCGTAATTCTGTTTCTTCTGTCCGGACTGGCGATACCTGGAGCACTAATAGCATCGTCAACCGCGGAATTTTCGTTTATATCTCCATATACATCGCCTCTGCCGTTCATAGGGGCGGCAATGTCGCAGGGTATGGGCTTCTTTCTTTTTTGGTGCCCGGTTATTTATTTCTTTTTTTCAAAAAAAGTAAAAACCGCACTTTCTCTGGCGCTTTTCGTTTTGTCCGCTGCCGCTTTGATAGACACCTTTGTCTTTCCAGGCGATTACGGATTCATAACTACAACACTCATTTTTTCCAACACAAAAGATTTGTTGAATCCAGGACGCACGTCAGTTTCCATTGTGCAAAATATTGTGGTTGTTTTGCTGTCCACGGCTTTGTGCGCGATGTTGGCTTTATCGAAACGGAAAATCATTTTCTATTCATTGCAGGCGATAATGATTATATCGCTGTCCGCTTTCAGCATCGGCAATATCGTAAAAATACAAACGGAGTTTTCCGCTTTGTCCGCCGTTTATGAGGCTTCCGGCACTGCGGTGCAAGATTCACTGAAGCCAGTTTATAATTTTTCGCGAAACGGGAGAAACGTGATTGTCATCATGCTTGACCGCGCCATTTCCGGTTATGTTCCGTATATTTTTGAGGAAAAGCCCGAATTATTGGAATCTTTCAGCGGTTTTACATGGTATCCGAACTGCGTTTCGCTAGGCGGTTACACTTTGATAGGAGTTCCGGCTTTGTTCGGCGGATACGAATACTCGCCTGTGGAAATACAAAAACAGGACGACAGGCGCTTATTGGAAAAATATAACGAATCTTTGCTCGTTCTGCCAAAGTTATTTTCGGAAAACGGCTTTCGCGTTACTGTGACGGACCCTGTAATGGCTAATTTCTCGAATCCGCCTGATCTGAGCATTTATGATGAATATAATGCTGTTCATGCCGAGAATCTGCACAGAAGGTTTTTAACATCATGGCAAAACAATCATCCTGATATACAGGTGCTTTCCGTTTCCGAACTGCTGAAAAACAATCTTTTTCATTTTTCACTTTTTAAAATGTCGCCGCTTTTATTCAGAGCGATTCTGTATAATAAAGGCGACTGGCTTGTTACAAAGAATTTCGGCACTGACAGCGCCTTAACCCAGCTCACATTGGATAACTATTCAATGCTTGACGCACTACCCAAAATTACAGTTGTAAATGATTCGGATGTAAACACATATACCGCAATGACTAATGATTTGACCCACGAACCGGCATTTTTTCAGGCCCCGGCGTATGTCCCCTCAAACATCATAACAGACAAGGGCTCGTCTCCTTTCGCCGAAGAAACGGCTTATCACGCAAATATGGCGGCTTTGACTTTACTGGGAAAATGGTTTGATTACTTAAAAGCGGAAGGGGTATATGACAACAGCAGAATAATAATAGTTTCCGACCATGGTTGGTATTACAATACCGCGTTGCCGAATAATTTTACACTGCCCGATGGAAACTCTCTTGTAATGTTCAATCCACTGCTAATGATAAAAGATTTTTCTGATGGGAAAGAGGGTGGTAGTCTGTTATCCGGTGGCGGCACGGAATTAAAAACAGATTATACTTTTATAAGTCATGCTGATGTTCCATACATGGCAAGCCACGGCATAACGAGCGCGGTTAATCCGTTTACGCTGTCACCGTTATTTTATGACAAATCAAACGGTATAACAATTACAACTGTCCACAAATGGGAAGAAGAGGACACCAGAAAATATGTATGGAAAATACGTTCGGATGAATGGCTTCATGTCGGCGATAATATATTTGACCCTGAAAATTGGGAGTGGGAGGAAAAATGACGCTTTATCCGCTTTACATAGACCCCGGCACCGGCAGTATGCTTTTTTCTATTCTGCTTGGGGCCGCTGCGACTATTTTTTTTGTGTTCCGTGCTTTGATAATAAAAATGAAACTTTTTTTTTCCGGCGGCGGACGCCGCGGCGCGTTTTCGTATGCCGTGCCTTATGTTATATACTGCGAGGGAAAGCAGTATTTTAACGTATTCAAGCCGGTGCTCGATGAATTTGAAAAGCGCAAAATAAATCTTGTATACCTTACATCGGCAGAGGACGATCCGGTTTTTGAAATGAACTTTGACTATATAAAAGCTGAATATATAGGCGAGGGAAACAAGGCCTTTGCGTGTCTTAATATGATTAACGCGGATTTCGTGCTTATGACGACACCCGGGTTACAAGTTTATCAGCTTAAACGTTCCCGTCTTGTAAAACATTATTCGCATATACTCCACGCACCGAGCGACGCGACTATGTACCGTCTATTCGGAATTGATTATTTTGATTCTGTTTTACTTACAGGAGATTATCAGGCGGAGGATATACGAAAATTGGAGAATATGCGCGATTTACCGGAAAAACAGCTTATTACTGTTGGATGTACATATCTTGACGTGTACGCGGAAAAAATCAAACATCTTCCGCCTAAGGATGATTCCGTTTTCACGGTGCTTGTGTCGCCCTCGTGGGGAGAATCGGCGTTGTTGTCGCGCTACGGGGAAAAATTATTATCGCCGCTTGTAAAAACCGGTTGGCGTATAATAGTGCGTCCTCATCCTCAATCAAAAAAATCTGAGGCCGCTATATTAAAATCACTGATGGAAAAATACATCGGCGCGTACAATTTGGAATGGGATTACGAACGTGAAAATATATATTCACTGTCAAAAGCCGACATCATGATTTCGGATTTCTCCGGAATAATTTTTGATTACGCTTTTTTATTTGACAGGCCGGTTTTGTACGTCAATCACAGGATAGATATGCGGCTCTATGACGCGGACGATTTGCTCGAAGACGCTGACGGCGATGACAGCGGTGCTTCTTTGGAGAAATTGTGGATATTCAGGACGTTGAAGGCCATAGGCATCGAGTTAATGGATGATTTTTTTGATTCCATAGGTGAGCTAATTAAAAACGCGGCGGACAGCGAAGATTTAAGAGCGGCGCGGCATAAGGCAAAAAATGAGGCGTGGCAGCACCGGGCAAAAGCTGGAAAATTAACCGCGGATTTTATGATACAAACTGTGAAAGAAATCGAAGAATGCCGGCAGCTTAAAAATCAGCCTGCCCCGCGGCGCGCGGGTACGGTATAACATCGCGTATATTCGCCATGCCGGTAACGTACTGGACGAGTCGCTCAAAGCCTAAGCCGAAACCGGAATGGGGAACCGTGCCGTAACGCCGTAAATCAAGATACCACGAGTAATCAGCGGCATTCATGCCAAGTTCCGCCATACGCTGTTCCAAGGCAGCCAAATTCTCCTCGCGCTGCGAGCCGCCTATTATTTCGCCAAGACGCGGGACCAGCACATCCATAGCGCGGACGGTTTTGTCGTCATCGTTTAATTTCATGTAAAACGCTTTTATTTCTTTCGGGTAATCCGTAACTATCACAGGTCCTGCCGCCGTTTTCTCGGTCAAAAATTTTTCGTGCTCGGTTTGCAGGTCGCAGCCCCAGACGGGTTTGAAGTCGAAAGCATCTTTCGATTTTTGCAGTTCTTTTATCGCGTCTGTATATGTTATGTGTGTGAATTTTGAATTCGCTACGTTTTGCAGATTTTCGATTACGCCTTGCTGAACTCGCTGGTCAAAGAATATTAAATCATCCCCGCTTTTTTCCAGAGCGTCAATGAAAAGATATTTCAGAAAATCTTCGGCAAGCGTCATTAAATCCGGCAGTTCCGCAAACGCGATTTCCGG
>JAIRSB010000010.1 GCA_031255655.1 Spirochaetaceae bacterium
ATTCAGGTGGATGGCGGGTCGAGCCTCACGCTTGGAAATAATCTGATAATCGACGGCAGCGGTGTAACCGGCGGCTTTCTGGTAAAAGTGGAGGGTGGTTCCGAGCTGACAATAACTGATAACGCGAAACTGCAAAACAATAAAGGCGGCGGCGTGTATGTGGACGGCGGCAGCACGGTTAATATGAAGGGCGGAGAAATCACCGGCAATGGCATTGAGGCTGTATCACCCGTCTTTGGCGGCGGCGTGTATATGAAAGACGGCAGTAATTTCGTGATGAGCGGCGGAAAAATCAACAGCAACAAGGCGAAGACCTACGGCGGCGGCGTGTATATGTACGGCGTCGGCGGCGGCGTCGGCGGCGGCGGCAGCAGCGGCGGCGGCGGCAGCAGCGGCGGCGGCGGCGGCAGCGTCGGCGGCGGCGGCAGCAGCGGCGGCGGCGGCAGCGGCGTCGGCAGCGGCGGCAGCGGCTGTACTTTCACGATGAACGGTGGAGAAATCAACAGCAACAAGGCGAAGAGCGGCGGCGGCGTGTATATGCAAGGCAATACTTTCACGATGAACGGTGGAGAAATCAGAAGCAATACGGTGGTTGAAGATGGTAAAGAGTTCAGCGGCGCTGGCGTGTTTATTAGCGACGGCAAATTCACGATGAACGGCGGAGAAATCACCGGCAATAATAGGGCAGGGGGGTCAAAAAACGACAGCATACTCTGCAAAGGTGCCGGCAATTTCACGATGAACGGCGGCACTGTATATCCCGCGCCGTGACGCGCCCTTCTTCCGCCCCGTGCTGCTTTGACAGCTAGCTGGGGCAAATGACTGTCCGCGGGTTTCACGGGTTTTCGCGCAAGCGTTCTTAAAAATCCGTGAAACCTGCGGGCATTGACAAATTAACGCTTGCATACTTAAATATAAAACATCCTTCCTGCCATCCGTTCTTTAACATAACTGAGCGCATGGTTGAAGCAAGGCAAATAGAACTTAGGGGGTTCCTATGGGTTTCTTAGGTCTTTGCCTGCTCTTCGTGGGCATAACTTTAATCATGAATGGTGTTGCGGCAATTTCGAATTGGGACGCAAAAACCACGGCTTTTATCAATGTTGTAACGGGTACAATACTCGTCGTTGGTAATTTTATCGGATTATTCAGGGCGGATGTCTCTGTCGTTATGCATTACAACAATGCGGCGGCGGGTCTGCTGTTTGGTGTTACATATCTGTTTATCGCCGCCAATTATCTGCTAAAACTAGATTTGCGGGCTTTCGGCTGGTACAGTGTCTGCGTTGTGGTTTTCGCGGTGATAAGCGCGGCGGTATGCGTCAAAAGCGGCGCGGTGTCTATGGCCGCGCTTTGGACGGCGTGGGCGGTTTTGTGGCTGGAGGGTTTTTTACAACTCAGCCTTGGTATAAAACCGCTTGGCAAGATTTTCCCCTGTTTAAGCATTCTTGAAGGTGTGTTCGCCACCGGACTGCCGGGGGTTATGATGTTGTTTGAATGGTGGCCGACATGACGAATATCGACTTTGCAAAGTCGGCTTTGATAGCGGTTGACGTGCAGAACGATTTCTGTCCGGGCGGGGCTTTGGCGGTGGCGGACGGCGGCAGCGTTGTCGCGCCGTTGAATGATCTGGCTCTCCGGTTTAACGCGGCCAACGCTCCCGTGATAGCCACGCAAGACTGGCATCCCGCGGGGCATTCTTCCTTCCTTTCCAGCCTTTCCAGCGGCAGGGCGCCGGCGGAAGGTGAGGTTCTCTGGCCTGACCACTGTGTACAGGGAACGGCGGGCGCGGAGTTTCACAAAGATTTGAACATGAATGCTGTTACGCTTATCGTACGTAAGGGTTTTCGCCCCTCCATCGATTCCTATTCCGCGTTTTTTGAAAACGACAGGAAAACGGCGACGGGGCTGGGTTATTTCCTTAAAGGGCTTGGTATCGAGGCGCTTTATATGGGCGGGCTTGCGACGGATTACTGCGTATTTTTCTCGGCTATGGATGCGCTGAAGCTGGGTTTTAAGGTTTATATCCTGCGGGACGCTGTCCGCGGCGTGAATTATCCCGAAGGTTCTGTTGAAAAGGCTTTGTCCGCGATGGAAAGCGCTGGTGTGTCGATGATTTAATCGCGGGCAAAGTGTGCCGGAGAATGCCGCCTCGCAATGTCAACGCCTTGTCTGCGTTTATGCCTATTGGGTATTTTACAAATGGAAGCACCATATAACACTAACCATAGGGGTATTTTTATGAAGAAGAAACTGTACGTTATCATTTTAGCCGCGTTAATATCAGCGCCGTCTTTCGCGAGAGACCTTTCTAACGCGGTCTTTTTGAATGTGGGTGAAGCTGTTGTAGCCGCGATTTATAGTGGTTTCGGACTGGGAATAGGCTATGAGCGCGCCTTGTCGGATAATTTTTCCGTGCTTGCAAACGGAAACTATTTTAGCATTAATTTCGATAACTCAAACTACACAGGTGTCAACGCGGGTTTCAGTATGCGCTATTATCTTTTTGGGAACGCGCCGAAAAATCTATTCGTGGACATTGGCGGCTCATACGCATTCACTTACATTGAGCGCGGCAGGCAGAGTGCCGCCAGCAACACTTTTGAACTAGAGGTATTGGCCGGCTGGAAGTTTGTTTTCGGGAAAGAGGCGGGTCTGTTTTTGGAGCCGGGCTATGGATACAGCTTCAATTTCGGGGAGATAAAAGGTCCGCCGGGCGTGAAGACGGACAATCTTCCGAACGACCACAAATTATGGCTGGGGGTCGGTTTCGCGTTTTAGGAATACGCCGCCTGTTAAGCAAGCCGCGACACCTGATTTATCAGTGTGCCGAGCATAGAATCGCCGCTTTGAATAACTTTTTGATTTGCTTCGTAGGCGCGGTTCACTTCTATCATGTGTACCATTTCCAGCACGGGGTCTACATTCGAGCCCTCCGTAAAACCTTGAACAACGCGGGGGCGCTCTTCTATATCCATAGTCTGCGCTTCGCCTGATACATCTGTAGCGCGGTATAAGTTGGAGCCCTGCTTTTCGATGTAGCGGTCTAGGTCAAAGCTGACGATTTTCAGGGTGTCCAGCATAACCGTGTCGTCCCAAGTATTGCGCTCGCGGTCGACCATCTCCTCATCAGCGTATTCCGCGTTAATCCAGACGCGCCCTGCCTTATCGACCTGAAAGTTATTCGCCTGAACCCGAAGCGGGCCGTTTTCTCCCAGTACAGGATAGCCCTCTTTCGTCTCCAAAAAGCCTTCTTTGCCCAGATGGAACGCGCCGTTTCGGGTATAGCGCTCACCCCAGGGGGTCTGCACCGCGAAAAAGCCGCTGCCGTCCAGAGCCAGGTCAAAATCGTTTCCGGTTTCTTTGAACTCGCCTTGCTGGAAATCCGTGTACAACTCGTTGAATTCCACGCCTGTTCCCAGTTTGCCTATCACAGGCGCAAGGTCGGCAGAGCCGAACGGATGGCGGTATACGCCGTCATCGTCCATGCGGCGCATAAGAAGCTCCGGGAAAGCCTTGAACGTGGTAACGTCTTTCTTGTAACCGTCAACATCTACATTTGCCAGATTATTTGAAGCTGCGTCCAGCTTCCATTGCTGCGCCCGCATCCCGCTGGCGCCTGTAAACCAAGTCCTAATCATATTTCATCCCCTCTATCAGTTTTTTTATTTGTGGCGGTGTTTTGCTTACGCGCCCAAATTCATCAAAATGTCCAGCATCGAATTCACTGTGCTGACGAACCGCGCCGCCGCCTGATACCCGTGCTGATACTTAATCATATTAGAAAGCTCTTCGTCCATGTTCACGCCGGAGACAGACTGCCGCATATCGTTTAGATTTTTCATAATCTGTTCCTGAGTTTCCAGCGCGCGCCCCGACTGTTCGCCCAAAAGACCGATGCGCCCCACACTGTCCGCGAAATAATCGTCGAATGTGCCAAGCTGTCCGACCATTACCGTAGTGTTGCGTATCGCGGCAATGGCCAACGCTGCGTCTCCGTTGCCCGGATTGGCGGTGCGTCCGTTTTCGCCGTAGCCGGAAGCCACAGACGCGATTTCGCGGCGCAGGATGGGATTAAGCTCAATCCAGCCTGAAGGATGGGTAACTGGTGCAGTGGAATACTCCGATCCCCTCAGCGCGGCGACAGCGTCCGGCGTCTCCCAGTCGAAGGCCCCTTCCGGGCCGGGGGCTTGCAGCAAACCTGCGTAGCCTTCCAAAAACCGGCCGGAGTCCTCGATGTGGCGTATGACAAAATCAGGGTCAGCGCGGTCTTCTGTAACTGTACCCCTGAGCGAAAGATGCCCGTCGCGGTTGAGCCGTGCCGTTACATCCGCGCCGGAATTGTTAATGCGGCTCACCAAGTCCGCCACAGTGTCTTCCGAATAGTAGGGGATTTCCACAAGCCCCGCGCCGTCCCCAGTCTCAGGATTAAAAGCGGACAGTGAAATAACGCCTTCAAGTCCTATCTGGGCGCGGGCGTCAAGGGTATTTGTGCCGTTTATGCGGTAGATGTAGCTGGAATCGAACTCGCCATCCCCGTCGCGGTCATAGTTTCCGTCCACATTCGTAACAAAATGATGTTCGGTAAAGAAATCCAGCCCCGTTCTGCCGTTTATGCCGTAACCGGCGCGATGATTTTCGTTTACCAAGTCGATAAAGTTCATCGAAAGATTGTCCAAAGTCTGGATTTCCCGCTCGATTGTGTCATCCCGCAGTTCCAGCAGCGCGGAGAGGCTGCCATGCCCCCGCTCAGGCTCAAAAATATCGCCTGTATCGAGCCAGCTTATTTGCCCGTAACCTTCGGTATCGACACCCCGCGAAATCTCGAACTGCCGCCCTATGCCGCCTTGAACCAGCACAAGTCCGCCTGTGTGCAGCATAAACTCATCGCTGTCCCTGCGGTTGACTGTTATATCGATGATCGACGACAACTTGTCAACAAGCAAATCGCGGCGGTCGAACAAGTCGTTAGGCTGGTCGCCCTGCGCGATAATCCGCTGAATCTCCTTGTTTAGTCCGGCAATTTGGCGCGAAAGCTCGTTCACACGCTCGACAGTCAGTGTAATATCCTCGTCAGCCATGTCTTGCAGG
>JAIRSB010000151.1 GCA_031255655.1 Spirochaetaceae bacterium
TTAGGAACGGAAAATACCCCACATTATTGAAAAATTGAAGAATAGCTTCTAACTAAATTAGCCAACGCGCCCTCGGCGCGTTGGCTTCGTTTAGCTCGCTTGGACACGGCGACCCAAGACTTGGGGGCCGCGGCGCGGGCGCCTGCGGCGAAATCCCCACTCCGCACCACGCCGCCCTAATGCAGAAAACCCGCGACAAGGCCGTGTTCACATTGAAGGCTTATTGAATTTGTTCGACAACATGGTTGTTTATCTCCTAAGTCATTTTTTAGCGATAGTTGTTTAGAAACTGAAGTTTCTAAACAACTCTATTGTACGCGGTTTCAAATTATATTAGGCTTATTCAGAAACTTCAGTTTCCAACCGCTGACCGCTTAAAAATGGGAAAACGCGGAACTTTTTGTTGGACTTTCTGGAAGCAGCCGGCTTCTTAAACAAGTCTATTTAACTCTAGTCCTGAAAGGGATATCGTGGAAAAATTATTTAGATTAAAAGAAAATGGCACGACAGCACGGCGCGAGATTGCCGCCGGTGTTACGACTTTCCTTACGATGGCGTACATACTGGCCGTCAATCCGGGAATGTTGGGGTCTATCGGGAACGGCATGACGCCGCCTGCCGTGTTCACGGCAACGGTTCTGGCTTCGGTGCTGGCTATGATAGTGATGGCGTTTGCCGCGAACCTGCCTGTGGCGCTCGCTCCGGGCATGGGGTTGAATGCGTTTTTTACGTATACTGTCGTGTTTGGTATGGGTTATTCATGGCAAATCGCGCTGGCCGCGGTTTTCTGCGAAGGTGTCTTTTTTATCATCTTGACCTTTTTCAACGTCAGAGAGGCGATCGTCAAGGCGATACCGGAAAACCTAAAATACGCGGTTGCCGTGGGAATCGGACTGTTCATCACGATGATAGGGCTCGGAAACGCGGGCATAATGGTAAAAGACAACGCCACTTTCGTGGCTCTTGGCAGCATAACCAGCGGGGCGCCGCTTGTCGCCGTCATAGGCATCGTGATAATGACGATACTTTATGTACGCAAGGTTCCCGGCGCGATATTGCTCGGCATAGTTATCGCGACGCTGATAGGTATACCATTAGGCGTTACCGTGATGCCGGAAAATTTTTCGCCGTTCAGCTTTCCTGCGGCGCCGCTGCTTTTTCAATTTGATTTTTCCGTGATACTCAGCCTCAAATTCTTCACAGTATTTTTCACTTTCCTGTTTGTGGATGTTTTTGACACGGTGGGGACGCTGGTAGGTGTTACAACTCAGGCGGGGCTAGCCGGAAAAGGCGGGGAAATCCCCCGCGTAAAGCAGGCGCTTTTTGCGGACGCGGTCGGTACGACTGCCGGCGCGGCTCTCGGTACGTCCGCCGTTACCAGTTATATAGAAAGCGCGGCGGGTGTCGCAGCAGGCGGGCGTACCGGTCTCACAACGCTCGCGACTGCCACTCTGTTTTTACTGTCATTGTTCTTGTCGCCGCTGTTCCTTCTGGTACCCAGTGCGGCGACCGCCCCCGCTCTGATTATGGTGGGTTTTTTGATGATGAGTTCCGTCGTAAGAATCAACTTCAAGGACCCGACCGAAGGCATTCCGGCCTTCTTCACCATATTTATGATGCCTTTCGCGTACAGTGTCGCACAGGGTATCATGTTCGGCGTGATGATGTTTGTCATCCTCAAACTCGCGAGCAGGAAGTTAAGGGATATCTCTCCGGTAACTTTCGTATTGTTTCTGATATTCATCGTATATATATTGCTGAAACGATAACATTGAGCATCGAGCGCCGTCTCCCATCATTCTGGATTGCTCCGGCGCTATCGGCAAATTGCCGTGGCAATTTGCCGATAGCGCCGCAATGACGAGTATCTTGAGAAATGTCTCACACACTGAGTTAATCCGGTATTGACAGAAACTTTCGATTGTGTTTAACTGAATTTGTAGCATGAAGCTATTCTGGCGCGTCCGTAGAGGAACGCCGGGAACGGAGATGAACTCCTTCTAAAAATGTTTTCCCATGTGAAAACTATAATCTTTTGTTTTTTTAGGAGAGAGTTATGAAAAAAATTTGTAAAAATTTGTTCTTTGCGTCCGCCGTATGTGTTTTAGCCGCGCTTCCGATTGCCGCGCATGAATTTTATGTAATCCCAGACGAGGTAAAAGACTACAAAGCGGGCGACACTGTAAAAATCAACGCGCTTTCCACCCACTATTTTACCGTAGGCGAGGAACTTGAGCCTGTCGAAGTGAACGAAGTTCTCGTTTACAAAAACGGGAAAAGAGCCGGCGCGGAGCTGCCGCTTACAGAAAACGCAGACCGGCTTTGGTACGAGACAAGCCATACACTTAGCGATGATGTTCCGGTGATAATAGCCGGCAACCGGAAAGGCGGGTTTTACTGCCGCTTTACCGACGGCGGCTACGCGGACGGCACAAAAGCCGAAGTTTCGGCCTCCATGCCGGATAAAACGATAGCCCTTACGCGGTATTTCGCCAAATATTCAAAGTTTTACCTGAACCCCACCCCGTCTGATACCAGCTTTTCCACACCACTGGGACACGACATCGAGATTATCCCCGTTACGAATCCCGCAAAGATAAAAAAAGGCCTGTTCTCGAAAGCCAGATTCAGACTGCTTTATAAAGGCCAGCCGCTTGCGGGTGCAGAAGTGTCGGCGACCTACGATTACTACAACTACAAAACGCCGGACACATACGCCCAATACGGGAAAACGGACGCTAACGGCGAAGTCAGCTTCAAAATTGATAACAGCGGCATCTGGATTATCAGAGCAAGCGACACTCGCCCGTCCTCACACGCGGACACGGACGAGGACAACATAAGCGCCATTGTCGTCTTTTGCGTTAAATGAGCAAAAAAGCTACCGGAAACCGCGTTTTCTTGCCATACGCGCTTGCCTTGTGGATGGGGTTTCCGGCCTTTCTTTTTGGACACGGCGTTGAGGTTTATGATTTAGGCTCTGAAGAAAAGCCTGTCCGCGCCGTGTACTTCAAATACAGCACGGGCGACCCTGTATCTTTCGCAAAAATCAAGTTATACCCGCCTTCAACGCGCGATAAGAATGTGGAATCGCTTGTTTCGATAACGGACAGGAACGGATTTTTCTGTTTCTCGCCGGATGAGGCAGGCGAATGGCGCGTAGACATGGAGGACGGGATGGGGCACAAAGGCACGATAAACGTTGCCGTCTCCTGCAGCGTCGTTGAAGAAGCGGCGGCGGCGGAGAATAAGCCGGCAGCGGGGCGTGTCCCGCTGCCGCTCGGCGCGGCGCTGGGACTTAGCCTCCTGGCGAATGTCTTCGGCATCTGGTTTCTCGCCGCGCGCGCCAAGCGCGCGGCGCAGGGAGGGCAGGGCTATGCACATAAGTGAAGGCATCCTTTCGCCGCCTGTCATAGCGGCAGGCTGGGCTTTGACGGCGGCAGGACTGTCGGCCGGGCTAAAAAAAACACCGGCAGAGAAGCTGCCGGAAACGGCCCTCGTTTCGGCAGCGTTGTTTCTGGCATCCCTTGTTCATGTGCCGCTCGGACCTTCCAGTATCCACCTTACAATGCTGGGACTTGCCGGCATATTACTCGGCTGGAGTTCTGTTCCGGCCCTGTTCATAGCCCTGTTGCTGCAAGGCTTCCTGTTCCAGTTCGGCGGACTGCTTTCGCT
>JAIRSB010000165.1 GCA_031255655.1 Spirochaetaceae bacterium
CCCGGATTCACTATAACGATGTCCCAAAGCGGTGCGGCGGCAAGCTTTACGCGCTCGCCTCGTCCGGAAACAAAGGCGACTGAACGGAAGCCGCCCTCCGCGCGGCGTTGGGAAATTAGCTCGATAAAAAACGGAATGTCGCTGCCAAGTTCCGCGGCGAGGCGCAGCAGGTCTTTGTGGGCAATCGGTTCACCGGAGAGGGCGTTCATCGCAAGCAAGGCTGCCGCAGCGTCCGAAGAACCGCCGCCCAAGCCGGCAGCAGGAGGAATTCGCTTGTAAACACGGACAACAGTCCGTTTTCTGAAACCGGTTTTGCGCTTAAACAGCTTTATCGCGCGGTAAACAAGGTTTTTTTCCGGCGGCAAGCAATCGGGGTCAAGCGTTTCCGCGAAAACCAGCGGCAATTCCGTGGTATCAAGCTGTAGTTCGTCATCACCCGCCGCTTCCGATACTTCGAATTTCAGCGTATCACAAAGTGTAAAGGCCGCGAAAACGCTTTCGATATCATGAAAGCCGTCCGCCCGCAAGCCGCCAACAGTCAAATCGAGGTTTACTTTGCAGGGGGCGTTTATCGTCAATTTGGAAACGTTATTTAACAAGATTATGCGTCAGTTCCAGTCCGAATTTGAGTGCGGCTGCTACTGCTTTAGCGCGTATTTTGTTGCGCCCACCGGTAAAACGGCATAGCCGCGCGCGTGTCGGAACTCCGCTGTACGCGCCCGCTATCCAAACAGTCCCAACCGGTATATCCGAGCCGTCCCCTTGCGGTCCGGCTATGCCTGTTACCGACAGTGCAATCGTCGAATTCGCGCGGGAACGGGCGGATTCGGCCATCGCGCAGGCGCACTCGCGGCTCGCCGCGTGGTATTTTTCCAACATTTCGGCATTGATTCCCAGCATTTTTTGTTTAGCCTCTATGGTATAAGTAACGAACGCGCCCCAAAATACAGCGGAAGCCCCCGGCGAGCGGGCAAGCAGACCGCCCACAAGCCCGGCTGTGCAGGATTCGGCCAACGCTATGCTAAAACGATTTTCCGCCAATAGTTTGATAAGCCGCCCGGCCATAGTTTCGGCGATTTGCAACATACGGTTACCCCCATTCGCAGTGTATTTTAACATCCCACCGGAAAATATACGTGATTTTCCAGCGGACTATACCATTCAAGATAAGCATAATCCGCATAGGCTGTATTTTTCAACAGGTTTGGAGGCAATCCGACGGCTTTTAGCCCGCACCTTTTCCCGATTTTAGCGTTTAGCACCTGAAAATCCGGTATTTCGTACAAACGCAGTTTTCGTACCGGAAGCCGAAACCAAAATGTTCCGCAGTGCGTTCGCACTTCCGCAATGCGACTGCACAAGGAGTATATCTTTACGCGCCGCTTTCTTTTTGGCAACTTTGACCATTTCATGCGAAACCGGATTGGTAAAAATCACAATTAAATCCGGCTCGCCGATTAGATTTTCCAGATTGCCTTTGGGCTGCGTGAAAATTTTCGCCTTACACGCATACTCTTTGCAGATGCTTTTATAGCGGCAAACCATGCAGTCATTCCCGCCGATTATAACGACATTCATAAATACCTCCAACCGGTAACTTTTGCCAAACCCATAGTATTTTGATGGTTCGGCCCCGTCTTTCCTAAATTTTCACCGTTCGCTGATGGCTAGTGATTAGCAATGGCTAACTTATGTTAGCTAGAGGTAACAAGGATGTCAAGTGCTCGGCGAGTCTTATATTACTTCTATTGAAAAATATAAAAGACTTAGGCGCGGGTAGAGAATATCCACGAATTATGAGGCATTCTCAAAAATACCACCATTGCGAGTCGGCGGCAAATTGCCGCGGTGCTGCCCTCCACCGCAGCCCCGGGTCGGCTCATAACAGGCTCGCAATGACTATAGGGGGTGTCTCGTGATGAATGGTTTATACCTTTTGGTATTTCACAAGCTGAAGCACTATATTCACCGCGTACAGAACAGGCTTAGGGGCTAAACGATTTTCATTTGCGTTTTGCTAGGAATACGCAGAAAGCCACGCTAAAAAAGATTGCCGGCAGGCACGAGACGGCGATTGTCAAAATCGGAACGGAGCCTATCACGGGAAATAGATTTTCGGTGATACCAAACATTCCCAAAATTGAATAAACCGTTTCCACATACGATGATACTGCGCCTAGGACAAGTAGTATCCATGCCGCGTCACGTGTTTTCGACCATATCACTATAGCCAAAATCGCCGCCGCCGCGGAGAAAAATAAACGCAAAATTATAAGAACAAGGGAACCACTGTCCATTATAACATTATCCCGCCCAAAAAAAGTTTTTTCAATGAGCCGTGCGCCCTCAAACAAACCCATTTTCGTCGGGCTCGCGGCGCTTACTTTATTGCCGCAAGCGCCGCGAAGCAGGTGTTTTTGTGCAAAATGTCGATGGTTCTGAAGCCGCTTTGTTTCATGACGTCCATCTGATAGTTTATTGAGCGGGGACTGTCTTCTTTCTCGACGTAATCGAGGACTTTTTTGCTGTAGAGCGCGCCTCCGGTTTCCGTCAGATATTTTTCGTACAAATCCGTCATGTACGCGGCCAATACGGTGTTATCCTGTGTGATTAAGTCGGATATCATCAGGCATCCACCCGTTTTCAACAGCCCGTATATCTTTGAGAATACTTGTTTCCAGTCGTCATCGTCCCGCAAATGGTGCAGTACCGCGCCGGCTAAAATTATGTCAAAGTATTCGTCTTGCAGCGGCGCGCTTCTAATATCGCTTTGTATTATTTTTACGCGCTTTGTTGTCAGCGTACTTACCCTTTCGCACGCTTTGTTTAGCATGGGCAGACTTAAATCAAGCAGTACACATTCCATATCCGGTATTTTGTTTAGCATCTTAATGGTGTAGTTCCCCGCGCCGCAACCTATATCAAGCAGTGTTTTCGCCTGCGGATTGAC
>JAIRSB010000112.1 GCA_031255655.1 Spirochaetaceae bacterium
AAGCTCTTTTTCGTTTCTTTTGTCGTTTTCATTTTCTTTTCCTTCCTCTTGTCATAAAATTTATTCACGGCAAACTGCCGCGTTTGATTAAGCACCGAATTTTGGCGCGTAAACTGCGAGAAACTTGTGAAATTGTCCGGTTTAAGGCGGATGAACTACGAGTATAAGCTGTTTGTAAAAAAGTCTCTTGTAATGGGGGGGGGGGGGGGATTTAATGGCAAATTTCGAGTATCGGCGGCCTGTTGTTGTCCCGCGGCGAAGCGTGGAGACCTATATACCGAGCCAAAAGAGAGGCGTTTTGCTGTGCCGGTAAATGTCATACTACTCATAGCTGACAGTATAATTCGACTTCCGGGAAAAATCAAGCATCAAGTGGACGCTAAGGCAAGGCTGCCGGCAGGCGCAATGACGGTTATCTTGAGAAATGCTTAACAATTCATGGACATTCTACTTTAAAGGGTGTTTTCCCATAATCTAGTGTTAAATTGCTGGGTGAAACTGTCAATGTGTAAAAATAGGAAAATTCGGCGCTTATTCTGTTGGCAGTCTCCGTGCTGCATATCCCTCGCCACCAATCTGTTAAAAATGGAATTTCCGTCGCGCTTGAAAAGAAATGGCAGTCCGCTTGACAATCGATTTGTTTTCACATAGCATACGCTTATAAGCAAGGGGACGCGGAGATGGCGTTCCTCAATTTAAGGAGTTTTTTTATGATAGAAAATGTTTTTGGAAAGTGTAAACGGTTTGCCGCCGCGTTGACGGTTGTCTTTTCGATGTTTGCCGCTCAAACAATGCTGTTTGCCGGCGGCTCTCAGGCGGCAAAAAAAGGTACGAGGCAGGAACCAGTTACAATACTTGTAGCGGCGGCGGCAAGTCTGAAAAATGCGTATGATATGGACATTATCCCGCAGTTTCAGGCCAAATACCCGTGGATAACCGTGCAGGGGACTTATGATAGTTCCGGGAAACTGCAAACCCAGATTGAAAACGGCTTGGAAGCGGATGTTTTCATGTCGGCGGCTGTCAAACAGATGGATGATCTTGTCAGCGAGGGTTATATTGACGGGAACGCAGTGGATTATCTGCTTCAAAACAAACTGGTTTTGATAAAACCGGCGGACACGACGACAACGGTTACTGGTTTTTCCAGCATTGCCAACGCTAAAACGATAGCTATCGGAGACCCGAAATCTGTTCCTGCCGGGCAGTATGCTGAGGAAGCTCTCACTAAGATTGGCGTTTGGAGTAATTTACCCGCGAGTTCGGTCAGCCTCGGCACCAATGTTACGGAGGTTCTGAGCTGGGTGGGCAACGGCAGCGCCGAAGTAGGTGTTGTGTACGCTACGGACGCGGCCTCCAGCGGCAATGTCGCTGTCATCGAAACACTGCCGGAGGGCATTTTGTCCGCTCCTGTAATTTATCCTGTCGCCCCGTTGAAGAACGCCCCGAACCCCGGCGCCGCGAAAATGTTCGTTGACTTTCTTGAATCGGACGAAGGGCTTGCCGTATTCCAAAAATACGGATTTTCCGAGAATTAGCCGGTGTTTTGCCCCCAACTGTGGGGCAAATACGCTGGAGACGGCGGGCGCGCCTGCCGCGGCAGCCTGCCGTGAGGTAACATGGACTTAACGCCGGTACTGATATCTTGTAAAACCGCATCGGCTTCCATCGCGGTAACTTTCTTTCTGGGTTTGTTCGCGGCGGCGTGGATTGCCGGAATACGGAATCGTTTCTGGAAGATGGCGCTGGACGGGCTTTTAACACTGCCGCTGGTGCTGCCGCCCACGGTCGCCGGCTTCTTTTTGCTGTATATATTCGGCTTGCGCGGGCCTGTCGGGATTTTTTTCATACACTTTTTCAGTGTCAAAATAGCTTTTTCGTGGGGCGCCACCGTGCTTGCGGCGGCGTTCATCTCGTTTCCGCTGATGTACCGCTCCGCGCGCGGGGCTCTGGAACAGGTTGAGCCGGAGCTTATCTATGCCGCCCGCACGCTCGGAATGAGCGAGGCGCGGATATTCTGGAAAATTACCCTGCCCTCCGCGCTGCCGGGCATTGCCGGCGGCGCGGTGCTGGCTTTCGCCCGCGGTCTGGGCGAGTTCGGGGCTACGGCCATGATTGCCGGAAACATCGCGGGCAGAACGCGCACTTTGCCGTTGGCTATTTATTCCGAGACCGCGGCGGGAAACATGGACGAAGCGGGGCGCTACGTGCTTATCATCGTGCTGTTTTCATTCATTGTCGTCGCGTTTATGAACTATTTCGCGGGTAAAAAGTCTTGATAGCTGTAAAAATAACCAAGCGGCTGTCCCGCGATTTTACTCTCAAGATTGATTTTGAAACGGAGAGGGCTTGTCTTGGAATACTTGGGCCTTCGGGTTCCGGCAAAAGTATGACGCTGAAATGTATCGCCGGCATAGAAACGCCGGACGAGGGGCATATATCTGTTGACGGGCGCGTGTTGTTCGACTCGGTCAGGCGGATAAATCTTAGTCCGCAATCAAGGCGTGTGGGCTATATGTTTCAAAATTACGCGCTGTTTCCGCGTATGACCGTGCTGGAAAATATCACCTCTCCGCTGGAGGCGCGGGGTGTCCCGCTGGCGGAACGCCGTAAGGAAGCCGCCCGCTGGATTTCCCGTTTCGCGCTTGAAGGCATGGAAAGCCGCTATCCGCGCCAGCTTTCCGGCGGGCAGCAGCAGCGTGTCGCGCTTGCCCGTATGCTGATATGCAAGCCTGATGTCGTGCTGTTCGATGAGCCTTTTTCCGCCCTCGATTCCACACTGCGCGAGCACATGCAGCTACAGCTTCAATATCTTTTACAAGAAGCGGGCGAGGGCGGCGCGTTTGGCAACGCGGTGCTTGTTACGCATAACCGCGATGAGGTGTACCGCCTTTGCCCGGAACTTGCTGTTATGCACGGCGGCGGCATAATTATCAAAGATGCTACCTGCGAGGTTTTTCAGAACCCGCGTTTTGTGTCTGTGGCGCGTCTTACCGGCTGTAAAAACATATCTCCCGTCAGGCGGCTGGGGGACAGCGAGGTGTTCGCGCTGGATTGGGGGCTGCCTCTCCGCGTCTGCGGAGAGGCAGCGGGGATTACTCACATCGGCATTCGCGCTCATGACATCGTCCCTGTTGATGAAAACGCACCCGCCGGTTTCAACGAAGCGCGCATCGTTGTCAAAGGACGTTCTTCGGAGCCGTTTGAAGAGGTGGTGCTGTTTGCCAACGCGGACGCCGAAGACGCTTCGGGACAAAAAGAAATCTGGTGGAAGTATTCAAAATATTTGAAACAGAGTGTCCCTAAAAAGCTATTCTTTCCGCCGGAAGCCCTGCTATTATTAAAAGAATGACGAATTTTGACTGTCTGTTATCGAATTTTACTTGTTAAAAACACGATGAAGCCCGCTGTTGGTGTCAAATTTGAGCGCAGGCGGGCATAGTACCTTGTAGAATTCGTAGTTTTAGTATCAAATTGACACATATATCACTTTGAAACAGCGCACTGTGTCAACTTTACACTATACCGGCAGCACAAATGACGCTATTACGCACGGTAAAAACGCTATCTTGATTAAAACGTATAGCAAATATATATTAAATAATAATTTAATCATATGAATCTATTTACAAAAATAATTAGGTACTTGGCATGCTTATTGCTTTGTTTATAGATACCTTGCTATAGGAGGGTATATGAACAAGAAACGAAATATAGCAAACGGAAAACGGTCCGCAGGAGCGGATGAAAATGTTTTGACGCTTTATCTAAAAGATATAAGCAGGATTCCTTTATTAACTAGGGAAGAAGAAGATTCCATAGCACGTAAAGCTGTGGCGGGCGATCAAGACGCTTTGAATAAACTTGTCAGAGCCAATCTACGCTTTGTGGTTAATGTGGCAAAACGGTACCAAGGGCAGGGTCTGCCTCTTACCGACCTCATAAGCGAGGGAAACATTGGCCTTATAAGCGCTGTAAGCCGTTTCGATGTTGATAAAGGTTACCACTTCATATCTTATGCCGTTTGGTGGATACGTCAGGCCATTCTGAAAGCTATATCGGAAAAATCAAGGATGATACGTCTGCCGATGAATCGCGCCGATGAGTTGCTGCGTATACAACGTACCAAAAACGATCTTCACTGCAACGAGTCAAGCGCGGCTGATATCGAAGAAATCGCCCGCACGCTTGATATGAACGCCGAGCATGTAAACAGGTTGCTGAGCGTAAGCCGCGAGATGGTTTCGCTCGATACGCCGGTTTATTCCGAAAAGGATTCGTGCATTATAGCCGACCACATCGAGGATGAAACCTACCAAAGCCCTTACGAGTTCGCCGAACAAAGCCTTATGCGGGAAGACATCGAAGCTGTTCTTGGCACACTCGACAAAAAAGAAGCGGCTGTTATTCGTTACCGCTTTGGGATTGGCGATTCGATTCAGATGTCTTTGCGCGAAATTGGAGACCGTTTCAATCTTACAAAAGAGCGGATCAGGCAAATCGAAAAGAAAGCTATTAAACGTTTGCAGCACCCAGCGCGTCAGCAAAAGCTGCAAGTTTATGTAGCGTAACATCCACAAAGTCCAATTTTCTAAAACTCTGATTAAGAAGCCGCGTCAGGTGATTTTCCCTGACACGGCTTTTTGCGTTTATTTTGAATGTAAACGTTAATTTTCTGGGTAGAGTATCACGGTTGCGGCACCTTGCCGCAGAATATCCCTCATCAAATTTTGCATATCGGATTGGCGCAGCGCTTCATAAGCAGACGGGCGCTCATACAAATGATCCAGCGGAATATCAAAAAGCGCACGGTAATTAGCGAACGTACTGCTTAAAAAATAATTACTTTGCATGTAGGTTTCCCAGCTTTTCACTAAAGATTTCCGCGCATTATCCAGAGTATCCGCGTTTATGTTTCCAGCCGCGATTTTCGCCAACTCTGCCTCAACCGCTTGGTTCAACTCCTCGGCACGCTTCGGGTCGCAGGCAAATCTCACAGAGAAACGAAGCTCTCCATTGAGCGGTGTCGGCGATAACGAGACAGACGCGCCTATGGAATAAGCCCCCCCCAGTTTTTCACGGATGGATTCTACCAATACAATGTCCAGATACGATGAAAGCAGACTGCATACCAGACTTGTGTTTTCGTCAAAAGTTCTGGGAATGAACCTGCCGGAGTAAACAAAACCCCTGTCCTCTTTTCCTTTGCGAATAACAAGGTCCGTCTTACCCGGCCTTTGAATAGGCGGGGTAAGGGCTTCCCATTTATTGAATTCGTCTTTGGCCGGAATTGACGCTATATATGTTTCGACAAAATCCCGCATCGCGTCAAAATCGATGTTTCCGGTGATGGCAAAGGCGTAATCGGCCGGGTTAAAGCATTTTTCCAAAAAGGCGAGTGCGCCGGCTGCGTTGATTTTTGGCAGATCATCAAGTGTCATCGGCATAAAGCGCGGGTTTTCGCCGTAAGTTACCCTTTGTATTTCGTCACTAAATACGGATTCCGGGTTTTGCGAACGCTGGGCAAGAATCGTCCGGTACTCGTCCGTTACAACTTTGACCGCCTGCGGGTCTATTCTTACATCGGTAAAATGCAGGTAGAGCAGTTCAAACAGCGTTTTAGCGTCTTTCGTGTTAGACGCGCCTCTAATGTTTCGCGAAAAATTGCTGGTGGAGAATGAGACAGAAACCTGTTTCCCCGCAAGTTTTTTTACAAGCTCGCTTCTCGGCCAAGGCCCAACTCCGGACGCGCTTAAAAGCTCCGCCGCCAGCTCCGCAGAAATAGCGTCTTCCAGCGGCGCGGCGGCAGTGCCGCCGCGTGAAGCTGCGTATAACTCGATGTCATCATTCTTGTTCACAGTGTTTTGCAGCAACACCGAAGCCCCATTACTGAGCTTCCATTCAACAATTCCGGTTTTTTCATCAGTCGTTTCTTCAATAATTTGGCCGCGAACAGGCGCTTCGTCCAGCAACTCCGAATCGAAGGCAGCCTCTACCGGCCTTGCTATCCTAAGCCTACCTGCACTTTTTACCTTCTGTTCTATGATGTCTTTCGATGGGATTACAGGGGCTTCCGCCTCCGGCGCAGCTATGAAAACAAACACATCGTCATCCGCAAAATAGCCTCTTGCCACTTTGTGAACATCGTTTCTGCTTATATTCGGCAGTAACCTTTCAGCTGTCGCCAATTTCCATTCAGCGTCCGGCGCGGGTGCGCCGCTTAAAAAATGCTCCGTCAATTCAGAAGTAACAACAGCCGTATCCGTTTTCTCTTTTTCCGCGGCAGCCTGCCTTAAAACAGATAGAAGGTCGTGTTTTGCGCGGTTAATTTCAGCAGCAGAAAATCCATACCGCCTCATAGATTCTTTCATAACAAGCAAATCGTCCAACGAAGCCTCTACCATGCCCGGCTTGCTGACGAAGACAAGCTCGTAAAAAAGTGACGGACGGACGATACTGAACTCGCCCGCGCCGCCGGCAACATAAGGCGCATCTGGATTGAGTGCGTCGTCGTTGAAACGTTCGTTCAACATCCGGCTGATTAAGTTATCTATCAAATCCTCACGGTATTCGGCGATAGTGTTTTCCTTTTTAACGTATTTTTGCTTGTAAGAAAACATTATCGACGTATAGGAAAGTTCAGGGTCTGTAAATATGTCGATGTTGATGTTACCTTTTTCCGGCGGCGGCAGACTGTATTCGGGACGAACGGGCGAGGCCCCGCCTGCCGGCGCGTTGAAGTATCCGGTAAGACTTTCTTCAAGAGCTGCACCGTCAAAATCTCCGGTAAAAATCACCGCCATGTTTTCCGGCTTGTACCATTTCTGGTAAAAACCCTTGATTCTCTCCGCCGGAGCGTTCTCGATTATTTCCGGCAGCCCTATTACATCCCGTTCCGCATAACGCGACCCTGCCAAAAGCCCTGCCAAAAGCACGACATTTTGCCGCCCGCTCGCGCCCATACGCCGAAGACGGTATTCTTCCATAATTACGCGCCTTTCATTGTCTACGGAATCCGGCGCAAACGTTATTGCGTGCGTCCAGTCATCGAGAATGTTGAAGGCTTTCTCCGGTATCCGCTTTATTCCGGCGGCATCGGTTTCAACAGGAACATCTATCCCATAAACAGTCTCGTCCCTTGACGTGTAAGCATTGACCTCCGGGCCGAAACGCATGCCAAGCGAACGCAGATAATCCACCACTTCCGAGCCGGAAAACCGTTCCGTTCCGTTGAACGCCATGTGCTCTACAAAGTGCGCAAGCCCGTTCTCGTCATCATCTTCCAAAACAGCTCCGGCATTTACCGCCAATGTCAGTGTAGCGCGCTCTTCCGGCATCCGGTTTTCGTAAATGTAATAACGCAAGCCGTTATCCAGCGTACCCTGCCGCAGGTTTTCCATAAGGGGGATGGGATCTTTTGGGGATAACCCATTGTAACCTGCGCCGCCAGTGGCGCAGGTTGAGCAAAAAAGTATCACCGCGGCGAACTTAATGCTGGTCATCAATGTTAGATTGATTCGTTTGTTTCTAGGCATATTCACTCCTATTAAGAGAATTGATTTTTTGAAGGCTGTTTCAAATCGGATTCTTCCACGCAAGGTTCCGCGCAGGTTTCCGCGTATTTTGCAACGCTTCTTATTTTAAGATGCCGGTTTGCGGCGTTAAAAAGCAAGCCCAAGCAGGGTTTTGGGTATGTTAAAGGGAAACACGTGGCTTTGCGATCTTTTTGTTCGATCTCAACAAATAATTCCTAAGCCCCATCCGCTCCAATCCAGCGTTTTACATTCACGAGCTTTGTGAGGTATACCGTATACGGGATACCCATACGAGGCGATGGGCAATATAGCTGAAACCCATGTAAAAACGAGTAGCGGGCTGCGGCGCGGGCAAATGGCTGTGCGCTTGGTGTTCCGCGCGACATCCGCGCCGCCGAACGCTTCGGGAATGCTGGCGGCTTGACGATTGACAAAATATGGTTGCTGTTTTTAATGTAGAATTGACTTGTTCGACAACCCGGTTGGTTGTCTCCCAAGTCTTGCAAAATGCAAAGAATTTTGCTGTTTTTTAACGGTTGTTGTTTAGAAACTTCAGTTTCTAAACAACTCTAATAAAAGAGTACGGTAAATGAAAAATAATATTTTATGAGTTTTTTGTCATAATCTTTCTTGCCATACCTTCTTGTTCTAAATTACCAGCAATATTTGAAGCGCTTGTTTTTTAGATTCAGTGAATGAAACAATTGATTCTGAAGAAAAAACACAAGTATTTATTGAAAATAAAACAAATGAAGCGATGTAGTATTTGCGAATGTTTATTTAAAATGAGCAGAATTAGCCAGGATTTCAAAAGGAAAAGAGAAAAAATAAAAATTGCAAAGGGAAGAACGATATATAAGTGGTGGAATTACACAAAAAGATTATTCGGAATTGAAATTTGCACCACGGCAGGTAGATTCTTTTTTATATACCTGTTTATCCATGTCGAGGAGAGTAAAAATGAAAAAAACGCTTCGGACTGCCGCTTTCGCGCTGATAGCGGGCAGTGTTTTATTTGTCGCTTGTAAAAGTGATTCGGACACGATTAAGATAGGCGGGATTT
>JAIRSB010000246.1 GCA_031255655.1 Spirochaetaceae bacterium
GCTCAATTATCTCCCATTGCTTATCCGTTATGTCTGTTCTGTATCCCATATACACACCCCTTATTTCACTTTATCAGGTATATCGGATATGTTTCCTTCCTTACTTTACCGCTGGTTCTGAGACTGTTGGAAACCAGTTACTCGCTATAGACACTAAGTCGTTTTTTATTTATAGTAATCGTAAAATACGAGGTAGTGAAATGGGAAAAAAAATAGAGAATTTGCTTAGAAACAAGCGGGATACTGTGTTGAACGCGACTGAATTAGCGGCGGCGGCGGCATTTTTTAGATTAACTATATTCGATATATTGCACGCGAGACAGACGGGACATTGGGGCGGCTCTTCATCCGCCGCCGAAATAGTTACCGCGTTGTATTTTCACAGGTTAAAGATAAACCCGTCTAAGCCGGATTGGGACAAACGCGACCGATTTATCCTATCCAAGGGACACGCTTCCCTGTGTCTGTACACGATTTTAGCAAACAGAGGTTTTTTTCCGGCTGAGGAATTACCTAAATTCAGAACGTACGGTTCGAGACTTCAGGGACATCCGTGTATGAGAAAATTGCCTGGTATTGACATGTCCACCGGTGCGCTGGGACATGGACTTTCGATAAGCGTAGGCATGGCGTTAGCCTCAAAACTAAGTGGCGAAAACTTCGGAACTTACGTACTCTCCGGCGAAGGCTGTCTGGACGAAGGTTCCACATGGGAAGCCCTGCTTTACGGCGCGAAAACCAAACCGCACGGACTAGTCTACCTAATTGATTACAACAAAGTTCAGTTGGACGGCAACATAGACGATATATTGCCGTTGGAACCTTTAGCAGACAAAATCAAATCTTTCGGATGGCATCTCGCGCCAAAACGCTATGACGGGAATGACAGCGCCGCGATACTAGAGGCTTTCAAATGGATTGACAGCGACGGCATTTGGCCGAAAGCCGTCATATTCGACACTGTAAAGGGAAAAGGTGTCTCCTTCATGGAAGGAAAGAACTCGTGGCACGGTGCTCCAATAGACGACGACAGTTACAACAAAGGACGGCTTGAACTGCTTGCCGATTTAGAAAAGAAGGAGGCTGCGTTATGACCGCGATGCGCGATGCTTACGGTAAAAAATTAGCCGCTTTGGGCGAGATTAACAAAAAAATTGTCGTACTGGACGCCGATTTATCAGGCAGTACCCGCTCATCTTATTTCGGCAAGGCATTTCCGGATCGTTTTTTCAATGTGGGAGTTTCTGAAGGCAACATGGCAGGCACGGCTGCCGGTTTCGCGGCTGCCGGTTTCATGCCTGTGATAAACACATTTTCAATTTTTATCACGCTTAAATGCTGCGACCAAATACGGCATGATTTTTGCTACAACAAGCTGCCTGTCGTCATATCCGGCGCGTACGGCGGTTTCAGCGATTCTTACGACGGGGCAAGCCATCAGGCTATCGAGGACATAGCGATAATGCGCGCCTTGCCCGGAATGGAAGTCATTGTTCCCGCCGATAACAGGCAGGCAGAACTTGCCATTGAGTACGCTGTGAAACAGGATCATCCGGTTTTCCTGCGGCTGTCCCGCAATGAAGTCGCGGACATACCTGATTCCAGTGCGATTGATACGAAAACTCCAATCAAACTGAAAGATGGAAACATGCTTACAATCGCGGCTACAGGCTTAACTACGCAGGCGGCGATTGACGCGGCGGCGATACTTGAAAAAAAAGGAATAAGCGCGGAAGTATTCACGATTCCTTTCGTCAAACCTTTAGAAGGCGGAGCACTGGAAGAATCGGTTAAAAAAACAGGTAAACTCGTAACTATCGAAGAACATTCAATAGTTGGAGGTTTTGGCAGCGCGTGTGTGGAAAAAATCACGCAAAGCGGCATTCTGTTCAAATGGCTGCCTATCGGAGTGAATGATACTTTCGGCGATACCGGTTCTTACAAGGAATTACTTAACGCATACGGATTAACCTCCGACTCTATTGCTGCCAAGTCTGTACGGTTCGCGGTATGACCAGAAAACGCAAGTTTAATCCCCGTATGCGTTTACTCAGGGACAGGAAGCCTATAAAGCGTATGGAGTCGTTTTCTTTTAGAATTGGCACAGAGTTCCGTAAAATGACGCACGTTTTTAAACAGTTCCGTAGAATCATGCTCAGGCGCTCTGTTCAACATGCAGCGGTATTTCATGGTATTTGAGTATTGTCTTTAACCGCTTGAACGCCGGTTCAATCTGCCACCACTGACGGTACAAATTCAGTATCATTTCAGGCGCCGTGTCAGTTATTGACTTTGTCACCATCACATGATTATGCGCTCTTTGCGCCTCGCTTAAGCCTTTGTCCCTGTATTTCCTCCTCAAGGCTTCAAGTCCCCGCTCCTCAGCCTCCTTGGTTTTTCGTGCCACACAGAAACGCACTAGTTTGTATTCCTACTCGTATTCGTAATAGAGTGTCCGCTCCCCGATTCCCTCCCTTTTTGAAATACCACAGCACGTTCGCCTTCCTGCCCTATAGGTTATACACATGAAACCGTTTCGTCCCAAACCAGAACGATAATCGCTCTTTGGTTTTCACCACGTTAGATGGACACAAAGATTAAGAACGGAAGAAAACGTTGAGCGTTTAGTCTCGTGCAGGCGTGCCCGGTGGAAGACAGAGAACGAGCACAACAATGTGCTGAAGAACCAGGGATACAATCTTCAACATAATTTCGGTCACGGTAAGAATCATGCGTCTGAAATCTTTTTTATATTGAACCTGATAGGGTTTCAGTTACATACGATAGAACTGGGAAACAGGGATTTCAGGAAAGCCCGTAAATATACTTAGACGGCGTGATATGTTTTTCTATGAGATACAATCCGCCCTGCACTATGTCCTGCATGAAACCTCATATGTTCAATCACAACACGCCTCCCGGCAAGCTCCTTGTTATAGGCTTTTCCCTATTCCATCAGTCTATGTTTTTTACTTGACTTTGAGAATTAATGACATTTTATGAAATGTATCAGGGGTTACCCCATATACCCGCTTAAAAATAGCCACTTTGGCATACAGTGCCTTTCTTTCCCTTCTCATACTGTCATTATTTCATCCACGCAGTTATTAAACAAGTCTATTTCAATTTCGCCGTCAATGTTTCCAAAACCTTTTTTAGCGGGGAAAATTTTACCGCCGTTCAGTTCCGCCGTCTTTTTTAAAAGCTCGAATGTCGTATCCGCAGGCTCGAACGCATAGGTAAACGCCCCTCGCGCCGCCGAGTGCGCCGCGAAATCCCCGTTATACGATCCGGCGTCAATCACCATATTGCCAGCCTTTACTCTTACATCAAATACGCCGTCCGTATATCCGCAAGGTCCTTTCGGCATATCGTTTTCAAGCAAGGTTACGATATATTTGTCATAATTGTTGTTAAATAGCACATGAAATAAAAATGTGTCGACAAATAAAACGCTTAAATCATCCATCTCGGCATGCCCGTTTTCAACATACGGGAGTTGCGCTCCGTTGAAATTGAGATAAAGTTCCGAGCCATCTCCGCCTTCGAGTCATATCTTTGGAAAATCAGGAGACATCGTACCGTCAGGACAGGCTTTTAGAAACTTCAAAACCTTCTCCGATTTATCGAAACTAATGCTGTTGTTTTCTATACCCTGTACAATAATCTTTGTAAGAGCTTCAAATACACAAGTTCCGAGGCACTTTACAGATGGTGGTGTTTGCCTTTACATCCCTGTTACTGAGAAGATTTTGAACGAACTCTTAGAGTTTTTAATCAAAAACTTTACGTCAGTTGCTTTTTTAACAACAATGGACTTGTTCGACAACATGGTCGCTTGTCTCTCAAATCATTTTTAGTGGTCGTCGTTTAGAGCC
>JAIRSB010000129.1 GCA_031255655.1 Spirochaetaceae bacterium
TAATTCATTATATAATATGAAGTTATGGGTTTGTTGGAACGCCTCTCATACCTCCTTCCACCTACCTCGCCCTTCTCCTTGTGAATCATGCCGCTCTTTACTTGTGGATATCTGGTGTAAATCTTTTGGATTTTATGGTATAGATTGTGATTACAGTCTATAGGTAGATTGCCGCAACAATTCGCCACCGCCTCGCAATGACAACTATCTTGAGAACTACCTCACGCAATCCGTGGATATTCTACTCACGCCTAGGCCTTTAGATTTTTTGATATAAGCACTATTAAGATGAAAACGCTTATTGGTATGGATTGTTAGACTAATTTTAAGCAAAAGTCTTAACCTCCGCCACTCTCGCGACGGAGGGCTTTTTTATCGCCGCACAGCTTTCATTTACTTGTGGATAACTTGTGTAATCATTCTGAATTTATCTTGTAAATTGCGGCTGATATTTGTATTGTGGAAGTCTAATAACAAACATGCAAATCGTCTTATTTAATTCGTTATATAATATAGATTTATAGATTTTTGAAATGCAAATTCGCGTTTATTTTCTGTAAAACGCTGGTTATTGCCGGATGTGGTTTTAGCCTGCCTGTGGATAACTTGTGTAATTATTCTGGATTTATGGTATAGATTGGGGGTTATCATGGGGAGGCTTTCGCCCTCCCCACGATAATCGCCCCCCGAAAAGCGGAGGTTGGCGGTGTTAGTTTACTACGCCGTTTTCTACGACAACGGCTTCAGGGTCGACATTATCGCCGTACACTGGCAGCAATGTCGCGTTGTAATCTTCATGGAAGAAAGTTGAGCCTAAACCTGTTTTGATTTCGTTGTTAAGCCATTCCAGCAGCGTTTTGTTGCCTTTCTGGACGGCGGGCGCAATTGTATCAAGGCTGCCGATGGAATCTATCGTTACGGTAAAGCCGGGGTTTTGTATTGCCCACGCAAACAGGAAGGTGTTGTCGTGCGCAAGTGCGTCGCCCCTTCTGTCTTTTAGCGCGTTCAACGCTTCGGTGTTCTGGTCAAAGGCAAGTAGTTTGATGTTAGGATAATTCTTTGTAAAGTAGATTTCTGCCGTTGTCCCCTTATCTACAATCAGCGTTTTGCCGTCAAGCTGCGAGATGTCCGTTATCGGCTCTGAATCGGGCGACACGATGCCTAACGCGACCTTCATGTAGGGCAGCGCAAAATCCACTGCCTCCGCCCGCTCTGGTGTTACTGTAAAGTTGGCAAGTATGATGTCAACTTTATTGGATAACAGGTATTCGACACGGCTTGCCGCCTCTACTGGCACAAACTGAACGGCATCTTCGCTGCCCAGCATGTCAAGGGCTATGCGGCGCGCGAAAAACACGTCATAACCTTGATATTCGCCTTCAGCGTCAACATAGCCGAACGGCGCTTTGTCGCTGAATACCCCAATCCTGATAGACCCGGCTTCTTTTATCTTGTCAACCGAGCCGCTCTCCTTCTTTCCGCCCGCAAAAGCGGAAACCGCAATAGCGAATGACATTATCACAAGCGCTATCTTTTTCATTTTGTCCCTCCTATGGAACTTTTTTGCCTTGGAGCACCGGTGTTTTAATCCGCTGGTGTTTCAAAACAATTAAAATACGGAGGCAAGAGCCGCCGTTAGGAAGCAGTCCGCTTCCGTTTTTTCTTTTTATTCTTTGAACTCGAATATGTTCAAGAATTTCCGCGCTCTTTCGGTGGTAGGCTGTGTGAAAAACGCATGAGGGCTGTTCTCTTCAACGATTTCTCCAGCGTCTATGAACACGATTCTGTCGGCTGCCGCCCGCGCAAAGGACATTTCATGGGTAACTATCAGCATGGTCATGCCGCTTTTTGCCAGATTGAACATTACATCCAGCACTTCGCGTACCATTTCGGGGTCTAACGCGGCGGTTACTTCGTCAAATAGCATGATTTCGGGCTGCATGGCGAGTGCGCGTACGATGGCGACGCGCTGTTTTTGTCCGCCTGAGAGTTGGCGCGGGTAATAGTTCTTTTTTTCGAGTAGCCCTACGCGCTCCAGCAGGGCAATGGCTTTGTCTTCAACTTCTTTTTTCCCTCGTTTTTGCGCCCGCAGTGGCCCCAGTGTAATGTTTTCCAGTGCGGTTAGGTGAGGGAATAGTTCGTAGCTCTGAAATACCATCCCGATTTTTTGTCTGACGGCGCGAAAGTCGGTTTTATCGCCGGAGATTGGGACGCCGTCCAGCCGGATTTCGCCCTGCTGTATCCGTTCCAGTCCGTTTATGCAGCGCAAAAGTGTGGATTTCCCGCAGCCGGACGGCCCCAGTATCACCACCGCCTCCTGTTTGTGCAGGGTGAGGTTTACAGCTTTCAGCACGGGAATGCCGTCATAATCTTTGTATATGTTATCGATTTCAAGTACGGGTTCCGTTTTTACTAGTTTTGCCACTTTTGCTCCAGTCGTTTTGAAAGCCGGCTTACGGGCATGCATAGGGCGAAGTAGAGCAGAAAGATGAATAGATAGACCCAGAATGCGGCTGAGGGGCTTTTTAGAAAATTTGATTCGATGATTTGTTGTCCGACTTTTAATACTTCGACGACGCCTATGAG